>CAZYXN010000081.1:0-7877 GCA_964651105.1 uncultured Muribaculum sp.
GTTTCTGCTTTTTAGTCTTTTTAGTCAAGATGTGACTCTTAAAGGCATGTTTTCTTTTGATTTTTCCTGATCCGGTAAGGGCGAACCTCTTTTTGGCACCGGAATTAGTTTTAACCTTTGGCATTTTGTTTGAAAATTTTAAGAGTGTATAATTACTATCGCAGGTTTCCCTGCCATTGTTTTTATTTTTTCTTAGGCGATAACATTATAGTCATGCGCTTTCCTTCGAGAACAGGCATCTGTTCGAGCTTCCCGAGATCTTCCAAGTCATTTGCAAACCGGAGGAGCAATACTTCGCCTTGTTCCTTGAAAAGGATTGAACGGCCTCGGAAGAATACGTAAGCTTTAACTTTAGCGCCTTCCTTTAGAAAGCCTTGGGCATGCTTGAGCTTGAAGTTGTAGTCATGGTCATCGGTCTGAGGGCCGAAACGGATTTCTTTAACCACCACTTTTGTAGATTTCGCTTTTTGTTCTTTGAGCCTTTTCTTCTGCTGGTAAAGATATTTCTGATAGTCCAGGATCTTACATACCGGAGGTTCGGCATTAGGCGATATCTCAATCAAGTCGAGCTCTTGCTCTTCAGCAAGCCTCAATGCTTCATGAATAGAATATATCCCGGCTTCCACATTGTCGCCAACAAGGCGTACCTCGCGAGCACGAATGCGTTCGTTGATTGCGTAGGGCTCCTTTTCTTTTTGTGGTCCTCTACGTTGTTGAGGGTTGTTGCCCTTGTTATTGTTGTTGGGCGCTCCCTGATAGCCTGGTTTGTTGTCCATTCAGTCGTTTATTGATTAATCATGTTATTGACCTCGTTGGTCAAATATTCTGCAAAGGTAGCAATTTTCATCGTACCTTTATCACCTTCGCCTTGTTTTCTTACAGAAATTTCACCATTTTCTGCTTCTTTTTCTCCAACTACGAGCATGTAGGGTATTCTTTTAAGCTCATTGTCGCGGATTTTCTTGCCGATTTTTTCATTTCGGTCATCGACAACCACACGCAGGTCGGCAGCATTAAGCTGTTTTGCGACTTCGTAAGCGTAATCGTTGAATTTTTCGCTGATAGGGAGAACGACAGCCTGTTCCGGAGTGAGCCACAGAGGGAATCTTCCTGCCGTATGTTCGAGCAACACGGCGACGAAACGCTCAAGCGATCCGAACGGCGCGCGGTGAATCATAACGGGGCGATGTTTTTTATTGTCGGCTCCGGTGTATTCAAGCTGGAAACGTTCGGGGAGGTTGTAGTCAACCTGGATTGTTCCAAGCTGCCAACGGCGACCGATGGCATCCTTCACCATGAAGTCGAGTTTCGGACCGTAGAACGCTGCTTCGCCAAGCTCGGTGCGGGCTTTCAGGCCTTTTTCTGCACAAGCTTCTATGATTGCGTTTTCTGCAAGATGCCAGTTTTCATCGGAACCGATATATTTTTCTTTGTTCTTCGGGTCGCGAAGTGAAATCTGGGCTTCAAAGTTTTCAAATTTCAGAGCCTTAAAGATATAGAAGATGATGTCCATTACTTTAAGGAACTCGTCCTTAATCTGCTCGGGAGCGCAGAATATGTGAGCGTCATCCTGAGTAAATCCGCGTACACGTGTCAATCCGTGAAGCTCTCCGCTCTGTTCGTAGCGGTAGACTGTTCCAAATTCTGCAAGTCGCATCGGAAGATCACGATAGGAGCGCGGATAGGCTTTGAAAATCTCGCAGTGGTGGGGGCAGTTCATGGGTTTGAGCATGTATTCCTCGCCTTCTTCGGGTGTGTGAATCGGCTGGAATGAATCTTTGCCGTATTTCGCATAGTGACCTGAAGTCACGTAAAGGGCTTTGTTTCCGATGTGAGGGGTGATCACCTGAAGGTAGCCGTAACGCTTCTGAATCTTGCGGAGGAACTGTTCGAGACGGTCACGCAACGCAGCTCCTTTCGGAAGCCACAACGGGAGTCCGGCTCCGACGTTTGAAGAGAAAGCGAACAATTCCATTTCCTTGCCGAGCTTACGATGGTCGCGTTTTTTAGCTTCTTCAAGAAGAACGAGATACTCGTCGAGCATCTTTTTCTTAGGGAATGTGATGCCGTAAACGCGGACAAGCTGGTTGCGTTTCTCGTCGCCACGCCAGTATGCTCCGGCAAGAGATGTTATCTTTACCGCTTTAATCGGGGCGGTGTTGGGGATGTGCGGGCCTCGGCAAAGGTCGGTGAAATTGCCTTGGGTGTAGGTGGTGATATGACCATCTTCGAGCTCGCTTATAAGCTCGCACTTATATTGTTCGTTACGCTCGCCGAAGAGTTTCATAGCATCATCTTTGCTGATGTCAGCACGTACGATAGCCTCTTTTTTCTGGGCGAGTTCAATCATTTTGGCTTCGATTTTCGGGAAATCGGCAGCTGTAATTGTGTTTCCGTTAGGGTCGATATCGTAGTAAAATCCGTTTTCAACGGCCGGGCCGATACCGAATTTTACACCGGGGAACAGCTCTTGCAAAGCTTCGGCAAGCAAGTGGGCCGAACTGTGCCAGAATGCGTGTTTTCCTTCCGGGTCTTCCCATTTGAAAAGCTTAATCTCGCCGTCGCTCTCAATAGGACGGCTGATGTCCCATTGTTCGCCGTTGACACTTGCTGCTAAGATGTCTTGTGCCAAACGCGAGGAAATGCTTTCGGCAATCTGAAGCGGAGTTACGCCTGATTCATATTGGCGCGTGCTCTTGTCAGGAAATGTGATTGTTATCATTGTAATGTCGTTAATCTTATGTTTGAGTCAGGGTATAGTTAACCCTTTGAGCCAAAAACGCCTGCAAATTTAAAGAATAATTTCCAAACATAAAAGAATTTCCGCCCTAAATGAATGGCCGGATTCGTATGATTTATGTTTAAAAGCGTAATGTTAATCAGACGGGGATTACCATCATTGGTATATCGGAATGGAAAAGCAAGCGGTGGGCGAGTGACGGGTTAAACAGGCGTGCGAAAATATTTTTCTTTTTGTTAGGCACGGCTATGAGGTCAACACGCCGTTCTTTTTCTATCGCCTTGAAATCATCGACAATCGACGGTAGAGAGACATGCTCCGCCTTGAATGTGAAACGCGGATAATGGCTTGCGCAATAGCCCATCAATTTGTCGAAAGCATCGGCTGAATTGCCTGCGTTTTTCTTTGAAGGGACATTGACAATTGTGACATCGAGACGCTCTTCGGAGAAAAGGCGGTAAAGAGCGTCAAGAGCCAAAAGGTCTTCCTGGTCAAGGTTGCAGAAAAACACGACATGCCCGATGTCATCGATGCGGCTCAGATTGACCGACTCCGGAACAGTGAACACGGGACGGCGGCAGGAATCAAGTACTTCGGCGGTGACGCTTCCGATAAGCTGTTTCTCTTTGGTGTCGGCTCCGCGCGTGCCCATTACAATCATTTCCGGATTGTTCTCTTTGGCATATTCGACGATTACTTCTTCGGGCACTCCTTCGGCGACTTCGGTAGTGAATTTTACAGCCGGGAGCTCGCTTGTCTTTATGCGTTGGCGTAATTTGGCCGAGAAGTCTTTCATCAGTTTTTTTGATTCTGAGTCGAGTTCCTCGCGGAGCTGTTCGTTGGCGACATCATATGTCATGGTGTCGCTGAGCTGTGTCTCGCCGGTTATATAGGGGTCAAGATAGGCGTGAAGGAGTTTTATAGAAGCCTTGTGACGGTAAGCGAGATGGAAAGCGATGTCGCACGCTTTTATTGAATGAGGGCTGAAATCGATTGGCACGATGAAGACTTTGCCGGTAACAGGGAGTGGGGAATCAGGGCGGGAACAGAAAATTTCAGTGTTCTCGATGATTCTTAAAGCGAGTGGCAGGTCAGCTTCTTTTATGCGGACTCTGACTCCGCTTGACACTACCGGATGGGATAGGTTCACGTTGTGCAAAACGACGGGCACGCCCTCGCTCTCAAGAAGGTTCTTGAGCTGAACGGCGTGCTCGTACGTGTGTATTGCCACTGTAATCAGGCGGTCTTCTGACATCTTTTATCAGCGGTTGTTTATTTGTCTTATTCAGCGGCCTGAGCTTGTTCTTCAAGAATAGCTATGGCCATGTCATAGATTGTAGTATCGTCAAGAACCACGATTCCTCCGTCAGGACCCGGTTCGATATGTACGCCGACGTTTTGCCCAAACTGGTAATTGCTTCCTCCGAAATAGTTGCGTACTGTCTGAACAGTGCAATTGAGCTGGTCGGCGATTTTATGCATTGATCCATCGGGGAGGCTGTCTTTGATACGACGGAGATCGTTGAAGGAAATAGTCTTAGTCATGATACTATTAGTTTTATGAGTTAGTAATTCATTAATTAGTTGTTGATGTCGTTAAAATTAGAATTTTTGTGTCACATTTCCAAATTTTAGGACATAAAAGAAAAGTGTTTTATAACATATAAAGCTAAATCCTCTCAATGTCGTTTCCGTTGATCCATGCTCGGTTGTTGTTATCAATCTGAACATCATACCATTTTGTAGCAGTGGAGTCAATGCGTGTTGTCACTGAATCTATTATTTCGACGACGGTTCCTTCATGGAGAAGTATCGCTTCTTCCGAGCGGTCTTTTGGAAGTCGCGGCGATGTGCTCAGTAAAGTCGAGGGCGCGATAATGACAGCTTCCCGGGAAGAGGTTGAATATCGTGTGGCTATCGATGCGAAAATATTTGCGACAATGCAGAGAGCCAACAGGATTATAGCTCCGAAAAAACCTGTCTTGCGGGCTTTGATATTGGATGCGAACACGTATAGAGCGACCGCTCCGAGAAATAGAATGAATGTGCCAATGGCAAGTCCGGCCCAATCGTTGGCGGGTATTTTTTGAGCGAATCCGTTTACAGTGTTGGATATGAACATACCCCTGTCGCCGGGCTCGTCAGTGATTTTAGTGTTTACGAACTCAAGATTGGCGCGTGCGTCATCGTTGGAGGGATCAAGTCGTAAGGCTTTTTCATAATAAAGAATAGCCTTGCCAAGCTTTCCTTGTCGATAGTATGAATTGCCGATGTTGTAGTATAAATCGGAGGATGTCCCTTCGGTAGCCGCTATTTCGAGATATAACTCGGTAGCTTTTGCGAAGTTGTCGTTCATATATGCCGAGTCGGCCTGCGTGGTCAAGGACTGTGCCGCCGTCGATATTATTCCGGTGATAAAAATGAGGCAGAGTGTCAGTATTTGTCTTGTCATAGCCGTTAATTTTTTGCACGTTTTACACGTTCCATGTCATTCATGATTGTTGATGCCTTAGAGTAAAGCTCTTCAATCTGTTCTTCGCTTCTGGCAGGGGAGTAACGAGCCATTTCACAGTCGTCGATGAGGTCGATCGACGCGTCGATCAGTTCGTTAGAGATGCCGTAGGCGGTGAGTTGCTGAGTGATGTTTTCCCGTGACAGCTGTGATGCAGGAATTCCGAGTTTGTCGCTGAAATATCCCCACATTGCCTTGAGTATTTCTTCATAAAAGCGGTCGTTGTCATGAGCTGCCATATATTGTTTGGCGATTTTTAGGCGTTTACGGGCTACTTTGTCGGCATTTGCAAGACGACGGCCTCGGATATCGGCGTTCAGTCTGACTTGTTTGCGATAAAGAATTATCAGTAAGGCCAACGCGATAGCCAGCACGATATACGACGGAACATACCACCATGAGCTGAAGTAGAACGTATGTGATTTTTCCGGATACAAATCACCCATCTTGATATGGAGAATGTCGGTATTCTTGCTTGCGATAGCCTGTTTGTTGAACACGGAGGCATCTGATGAAACGGAAGCTCCCTGGGCGACTTTAATCTTATAATCGGGAGTGGTCAATGTCTGGTATTTGCCGGTCTCAGGATTAAAGAACACGAAGTTGTCAGCTCCGATAGTAAATTCTCCGACGCTTTGAGGAACAAAGGTGTAGTCGATTGTCATGCTTCCGGTTACATTGGAGCCGGAGACTTGGGAATGTACATCAGTCTGAGGTGTGTATTGCTCAAATTCCGAAGGGAAGTCAATCTGCGGTTCACGTATTGACTTTATATTGCCTGTCCCTTTAATTGTGTATATCAAAGATGCGGCTTCATTTGTTCGGAAAGACGATGTGCTGAGGCGGCTGTCGATTGTGTAGTCGCCCACAGCTCCTGTGAAACCTTCAGGTTGAGGCTGAGGGAGGGGAGTGATATTTATCGATGCTGAGTTGGAGCTTACATGGATTTCGCGTTCGACCGGTCTTGATCCGCCCCAGAAGCCGGAGAATCGTTCGTGCTGTATTACAGTGATGTCATATTTCCCTGAGTTGATTGTGAGTTTTCCTGATTTCTGAGGGAATATGATGCATTGTTTTAATACGGCCGTCATGTAGTTCTCTCCATTGTAATGCTCCATCTCGTTCAACTGCGGCTGCAGATTGAGCTCCTCAATGAGAAATCCGTCAAATGCCGGCTGAGTTGTAGGAAGGAATGAACTAATGCTGTATTTTGTATATAGTTTTATTGTGCACAATATTGCTTCCTGCTCATAGGCCCTTGACTTGTTGAGGATGATTCTTACGAAAACATCATTAGCCGATACTGTACGGTCTGGTGTCTGGCTGTTGATGTCGTCGACTCTCGCTCCTTGTCCGGCGGCTGCCGCTTTGTCGGGAGGAAGAACTTTGAATTTGACGGCTTTTGTTGTGTATGTTTTGTTGTCGGCTGTAATTGTCGCTGAACCAATTGTATGTTCGCCAGGCTCGTCGGCACGGTAAGTGTATACGTAATCGACTGTAGAGGACGAGCTTTGGCGTCCGTTGACAATCTCGTAACTCATCATTGTGGATGTTGCCGGGCCGTATACCAATGTGCATCCGTCAATGTTTGGGACTTTAATTCCTGAACCGGTAGCGTTTTTCAATCTGAAAGTGACGCTGAATTTGTTTCCTGCTATCACGGTGCGAGGAGGGATTGCGGTGAATGATATATCGGCCGCCATTCCCGCAATAACGGTGATGAATGTCAATAATGTTATTAATTGTCTCTTCATAATCCAATTAAATAATCAGTCGTTTTTACCACTGCTTTCCGCGTATGCGAGTAGAAGAGGCAGCCTCTTTTTTCTGTTGCTCTTGAACCTTGCGGCGGGTTGCGTTTTCTTCGTTTTCCATCGCTTTCAGAATTTTATTGGCGTTGTCATTGCTGATACCGCCCTGCTGTTGTTGCGGTTGTTGCTTCTGCTCGTCTTTTTTATCCTGGTTGGGCTGTTTGTTCTGATCCTGGTTCTGATCGTTGCTTTGATCTTGTTTATCCTGATTTTGATTCTGCTTGTCTTGCTGATCCTGCTTGTCCTTATTATCTTTGTTGTCCTGGTTCTGATCCTGATTTTGCTGTTCCTGTCGTTTCAGCTGTGCGAGACGCAGATTTTCGCGAGCCTTGTCATTGTCGGGGTTTTTCCTTAAAGCCCCCTTATACATGTTTATCGCCTGATCGTATTGTTGTTGATTGAACGCCATGTTGCCCATATTGTAAAACGCTTTTTCTGAAATTGATGCGTTTTGAGCCGATTGGGCGAGGTTTTGTAGAATGCTTGATGCTTCCTGCATAGGGTTGTTGCCTGAGTTTGGGTCGGCGCTTCCGGCCTGACGTATTAGAGATGTCGCAAGGTTGTACATCGCGGTTTCGCTTGCGGCATTTTCTTCCAGTGCTTTCCGATAGGCCACTTCTGCTTCAGAAAAACGCTTTTCATTGTACAGCGAATTGCCCTGACGGATATAGTTGCGTTCCTTTCGTGTCGAGTTGTCTGGAACTTTGTTGTCGGCAAATGCCGGCGACAAGGCGGCAAGAGAAAGGAATATGAGGATTAGTCGTTTCATAGTTTTTTTGTTTGCTTGCTGAAGAAGTTAATCTTTTTGAGCCAA
>CAZYXN010000081.1:7887-12826 GCA_964651105.1 uncultured Muribaculum sp.
ACTTTTCGGTCGAGCATGAAAATGTCGAGAATGATGAAAATAAGCGCGAGCCATGCGAATACAGGAAATTGTTCGGCGCTTGCCGAATAAACCACACGCTCGATATTGCTTTTTGCCAAGGTGTCAAGCTGGTCAGATACGTCGCTGACCACACTTGAGGATGCTCCTTGCACGTATATGCCGTTTCCTTCCTGGGCTATTTTCTTCGCCATCTCCTCGTTGAGTCGTGTAGTGACAGGATTTCCGGTGTCGTCTTTTAGGAATTGTCCATTTTTGCCGATGGGGATAAGGGCTCCTTTGGTGGATCCCAAGCCGATGACATCGACTTGAATTCCCTGTTCGGCGGCTGATTTGGCGGCAGCGATAGGGTCGTCGTCAAAACTCTCACCGTCGGTAATGACTATTATCGCTTTCTGCATATCCTCGGAAGGAGTGAATGAGTTCATCGCCATTTCTATCGCGGCTCCGATTGTCGTGCCCTGCGAGGGAACCATTTCGGTTGAAATGCTGTTCAAAAACATTTTGGCCGATACAAAGTCGGTGGTTATGGGCAATTGCGTATAAGCGTCGCCGGCAAACACGATAAGTCCGATTTTGTCATTGTCAAGTTTGTCGATAAGTTTTTCAAGCACAAGTTTTGCACGTTGCAGTCTTGAAACGCCCTTAGGGTCGTCGTTGGAAGACGCAAGCATGGAGTTGGACACGTCAAGGCATATCATCACTTCAATACCCTGGACTTCAGCTGACTCTTCTTTCGCTCCCGCTCTCGGACGGGCGAGCACAATGACAAGGGCGGCTACAGCGAGCAACTGTAGAGTGAGCTTGATTCCGGGTTTATAGCGGGAAGCTTCAGGCATGAGTTGTTCCAGATTCTGTATTTTGCCATAGCGGGCCAATTTCTTGCGGCGGGCGAACCTGGCAAGAAAAAATAATCCGGCTATAACAGGCAGCAGGAACAACAGGTATAGTAAGTTAGGATTTCCAAAACTAAACATGGCCAAATCTTAATTTTATCAGTTACGGTATAGTGCGCAATAAAGTGTGTCGCAACAATATTTCGAGGAAAAACAAACCGATGGCGAGCCACGCCCACAACATGTAGTTGTCTTCCGTGTGGGAGAAGTGTCTTACATCCATTTGTGTTTTTTCGAGCTGGTCTATCTCTGAGAATATTTCTTTAAGCACAGTATTGCCGGTGGCACGGAAATATTTACCCCCCGTGGTGTTTGCTATGGATTGTAGGGTAGCTTCATCGATGACCACAGGCATGTTTACATAGTCAATCCCTCCGTAATAGTTTTGTTGAGGCATTGGAGCCATTCCGTTTTTACCTACGCCGATGGTATATACGCGTATGTCAAACTTTTTTGCGATCTCGGCGGCGGTCAACGGGGCAACATTTCCGGTATTGTTTGTGCCATCGGTAATGAGTATGATGCTTTTTGATTTTGCCTTTCCGTCTTTGATGCGATTTATTGAGGTTGCAAGTCCGTCGCCGATGGCAGTGCCGTCTTCGAGCATGCCCATTTTTATATCATGGATATAGTTGACGAGGAGCGAGCGGTCGGTAGTCATTGGAACTGCAGTGAAACTTTCACCCGCAAAAATCACCACTCCGATATTGTCGGTCTCTCTTCCTGCGACAAATTTCGCCGCTACATCTTTTGCCGCCTCAAAACGGTCGGGCTTGAAGTCGCGCGCAAGCATTGACGAGGAAATGTCAAGAGCTATTATAATATCAGTGCCTTCGGTCGATGATGTGCGCCAGCTGTCACGTGTCTGCGGACGCGCAAGCACGATTATAAGACATCCGATTGTCGCGAGCCTTAACAGGAACAGCCCGTGGAGCAAATATTCTTTATAGGAGCGTGGCAACTTCGCATAGGGTGACGTAGAGGAGATTTCCATCGCCGGATATGCGTTGCGATGCTTCCAGATATACCACCCGATTAGCGGTATAAATATCAGAAAAAGCCAAAGATATTCAGGATGGGCGAGTTGCATTATTTAGTTGATTTTGTTGTTGTGTCATTGTTTTCTTCTTCGTTGTTCTCGTCTGCCGGAGGCGCCGGTTTTGTGTCTTCAACGAATTTTACAGCATTGCTAAACGCCGAGGTGTTTTCATCGGGAAGTGGACGTACCTTTGCAAATTTCACAAAATCGGCCATCTCGAGGATGCGGTTTAGTATCGGCGCTGAAGGCTTCGTTTCTGAATTCTGGTTGAGGCGGCGTATTATTTGCGATGAGGTCATCTCCATGGCATTTATGCCGAACCGGCTGTCAAGATAGGTACGCAAAATTTCGGTCAGGCGTGTATAATATTCTTTTTCAAGACCGTTTTCACATAGTTTTTCTGATTTCAGACGGTCAAGCTGTTGCAATGCAAGCTCATAGGGAGGTATGGGCTTCTTTTTCGGTGTAAGGACGGCTTTTTGTTTGCCTTTGAAAAATGCGAGCCAAATGGCTGCAATCAACACGATGAATGCTATGATAAGCAGTGTCCACCAATAGTCGACTATGAAGTCGGGCAGATAGTCCCATAGCTTTGTATTCGGATCTGATACGCCGGCATAATCGTGAATAGTCTGCAATGTGTCGACCGCTGCGGGCAGGACTTTCAGTGCGAGCGGTGTAGTCGAAAATGTGTCGTTGCCAACCACATATACATATGGAGGAAGAGTGTATAGCCCGGAATCAAACGACTGTATGATGACTTTTCGGAGAATTTCCTCTCTGTCATTGCTTAGACTTATAGTGTCAGGAGCATAATTCTGTATCACCTCTACTTCTCGTGTGAGAGTGTCGCCATTGTTTGTGATGAAATGTCCCACTGTGCCTTTGTCCTGCACTATGTCGATGTTCAAGGCGGTTTGTTTGCCCATCAGGATGTAGGCGGAATCGAGTGTCGCCTTTATGGTGACCGGTGCGGCTCCGATGTGGCTCCATGCTATGAACAATGCGGAAAGAAGTGATATTATATGCTTTATTTTCATATGCTTTATCTCAATTCTCGGGTTTTGAATAGTGCCATCAGCGCTTTTACGTAGTCTTCGTCTGTAGCTACGGAAGTGTGCGATACGCGGCATTTGTTGAAGCGTTCAATCATGGCCTGCTGGCGTTCATACCACCACTTGTTGAACGTCTGGCGGATTTTGTTGGATGAGGTGTTGACCCATCTGTCACGTCCTGTCTCAAGATCCACGACTCTCATAAGTCCCACGTCAGGAAGTTGCGCGTCTCGTTTGTCATAAACTTGTATGGCCGTTACGTCATGCTTGTTGTTGGCAATCGAAAGGGCTTGATAGTAATCGTGGCTGTCTATGAAATCCGAGATGATGAACGTGGTGCATCTTTTTTTGATGGCATCGGTCATATACCTTACAGCGACACCTACATCGGTTCCCTGCCGTTCAGGAGTGAAGTCAAGCAGTTCTCTGATTATTAAAAGTATATGCTTGCGTCCTTTCTTAGGCGGGATGAATTTTTCAACTTTGTCAGAGAAGAAGATTACACCGATCTTATCGTTGTTCTGTATTGCGGAAAAGGCTATTGTGGCAGCTATTTCAGCTATCATTTCTCGCTTTTGCTCACCGACAGCGCCAAAATTACGGCTTCCCGAGACATCGACAATCAGCATTACAGTCAGTTCTCGTTCCTCTTCGTAGACTTTTACATAAGGGTGGTTGTGACGTGCGGTCACATTCCAGTCTATGTCCCTTATGTCGTCGCCGTATTGGTATTCGCGTACCTCGCTGAATGTCATTCCTCGCCCTTTGAAGGCGGAATGATATTCCCCGGCAAAGATATTCTGAGACAGCCCTTTGGTCTTTATCTCAATCTTTCTTACTTTTTTTAGAAGCTCGTTGGCATCCATAAGCGGGATTTAACGATTAGGGTACCTCGACTTTATCGAGAATATTGGATACAATTTCGTCGGCTGAGATATTGTTGGCTTCGGCTTCATATGTTAGTCCGATACGATGGCGGAGCACGTCATGCGCTATCGCGCGCACATCTTCAGGCACTACATAACCGCGTCCGCGAAGAAAGGCATAGCTGCGGGCTGCTTTGGCAAGGCTTATTGAGGCGCGAGGCGATGCTCCGAATGCGATTATTGAAGTAAGATCGTTAAGTCCGTAATCGGCTGGGAAACGTGTGGCGAATACTATGTCTACAATGTAACGTTCAATTTTTTCGTCAATGTATATCTTTCCACACACTTTTTGGGCTTCAAGAATTTCTTCAGGTTTCAGTAACGGCTTGATTTCTTTATGTTCGTTGGTTATATTTTGGCGGATGATTATTTTTTCCTCCTCTTTGGAGGGATATCCTATAACGACTTTAAGAAGAAAACGGTCGACTTGCGCTTCCGGTAGGGGGTAAGTTCCTTCCTGTTCGATAGGATTTTGTGTTGCCATTACAAGGAACGGTTCGTCAAGCGGGAAGGTCTTTTCGCCGATAGTCACCTGGCGTTCCTGCATCGCCTCAAGCAGCGCGCTTTGCACCTTGGCGGGAGCGCGGTTGATTTCATCGGCAAGAACAAAATTGGCGAAGATAGGGCCTTTTTTTACTTGGAACTGCTCGTTTTTGACGCTGTACACCATTGTACCTATTACATCGGCGGGTAATATATCGGGAGTAAACTGAATTCGGCTGTACTTGGCATCGATTATCTGTGACAATGTTTTTATGGCTAAGGTTTTAGCCAGACCCGGCACGCCTTCAAGAAGAACGTGTCCGTTTGATAACAATGCGATGAGTAAAGAGTCAATCAGGTGTTTTTGACCTACAATTGTCTGGTCCATCCCTCGTTGAACGAGATTGATAAAATCGCTTTTTGCGGCAACGAGGTCGTTGAGTTCTCGAATGTTTACTGTTTCTCTCATAAATTTGTTTTTTGTCGAGTAACAATTTATAATTTCATTGTTTCAATTCATAG
>CAZYXN010000082.1:0-12568 GCA_964651105.1 uncultured Muribaculum sp.
ATCTACGCATCTCAGGGTAAAAAAATCATCTATGCTCAATTTTTGTATGAAATATACATGTTTTTTTTCGGCTGAGATGCATAAGTTATAAAATGAAGAAACTGTTTATTTGAAGTTTGCGGCAATAGACGCTGCAATATCTTTCATGTCTTTGTCTTCAAGTGATAATTTTTCTTTGAAGAAATTCATATCGCTATCTTTGTTAATGGGAACGAGATGAATATGAGCATGAGGAACCTCAAGACCTATCACAGCAACTCCAATACGCTGACACGGCAAGGATTGTTTCATTGCTTCTGCTACACGCTTGGCGAATAGCTGCAAAGCAGTATACTCTTCGGCTGAAAGATCAAAAATGTAATCAACCTCTTTTTTAGGTATAACAAGGGTGTGGCCCGGAGTCAGAGGATTAATGTCAAGGAAAGCATAATGTCTGTCATCTTCCGCAACCTTGTAGCTGGGAATCTCACCTGACGCGATTTTACTGAATATAGTTGCCATTATCAGAATGAAATTTCGATGATTTCAAATTTAGCGATTCCGGCAGGAATCTTGATTTCCACGATTTCTCCAAGTTTATGCCCGAGCAGACCTTGTGCGATAGGTGTGCTTGAGGCCAATTTCTTTTCTTTAAGATTAGCCTCGCTGTCAGCAACGATGGTGTATTCCATTGTCATGCCGTTTGCGATATTTTTGATTTTTACTTTATTCAAAATTTGCACAACTTCATTGTTGAGCTTGCTGTCATCGATAATGCGGGCGTTGGCGACAAGGTCTTTTAATTGAGAAATTTTCATTTCCAGCATTCCTTGTGCCTCTTTGGCAGCATCATATTCCGCATTTTCCGATAAATCACCTTTGTCACGTGCTTCTCCGATGGCGCGTGAAATCTCAGGACGCTTAACATTTTCAAGGTAAGCGATTTCTTCCATTTTCTTTTTGTACCCTTCACGAGTCATGTATGTGATGGCCATGATTATATAGTATTTAAGTTAGACTAAAAAATTAAAGAATCTCGACCGTTTGGCGAGACCCTTATCTCTAAATTCCGTTGTTAATTATTTTACAAAGGTAGTGAATTTTTGGTGATAAAAAGAATTTGGGACTCTGTTTTTAAACATTTTTATAAAAATCTTCTCAAGAGCAGATGTATTCCTCTTCCGCCATGTTTTGTGTATGAGTAGGCAAATTTGTACAACATCTTTTTATATTCCGATGGCTCAAGCCGTAATGTTTCATTTAATAGTCGCGTTGATTCCGGAGAATTTTCTCGTGCATATAATGCGGCAAGAACAATACGCCTTAGAGAGATCCAATTCGTATTCCATTTCTGTCGTCTGAAGCAGGCTTCGCATAAATCAAGGGCATATTCCCATTGCGCGGCCCGCGAAGAATAGTCAGTGCCTGTTATTGATTCTCTTGATTCCATTACATCAACTGTAATTTCGTTGCCTAGTCGGAGCGTTTTAGGATTCTTTTCAAGAAGTCTCATGCCGAGTTCATAATCATCCCAGCCCAATACTGACGGATTCCAGCCTCCGACCGCTCTGATTAGTGAGACGCTTACTGCATAGCGTAATGTGGCTAAAGTGGCGTTAAATGTATTTCTGAAAAGGATGTCTTTGTCGGCGAATGGCCTGATCTTTTTCTTGCCGCTGGAAGAATGAAACATGATATCCCAGCCGACTATATCTACATCCGGGTCATCGTTAAACGCTTTTGCGGCTCGGCTTACGTGGGTTGGACGCATTGTGTCGTCAGAGTCAAAGAACATCACATAAGGGGTTTTTACCAAAGAAAGCCCTTTGTTACGTGCGGCTGCCGCGCTTTGCACCGTGGATTCATGTGTGATGGTGATATCGAAATCTTTCGATTGGTGTGACTCTTTCCAGTTGGAAATAATCTCGACGGAATTGTCAGTTGAATTATTGTCTACAAGAATAAGAGTTATCGGGCGTGCGTCTTGGTTGAATATGGAGTCCAATGTGCGTTCGATGACATCCGCACGATTGTAGATCGGTATCACAATGCTTATAAGGCTTGATGGTGAAGTCATTGGTGTTGGTTAATCGAATGTCTGTTTTATCTTTAACGCTATGTCACGAATAAAGGGTATATTGCTTACGCAGTTTAAAATGCGGCTTTTTAACGGAAGTTTTAGACCATATTTTTTTGCAAGGTCTTTGGCTGTCCGGCATCTTTGCCAGTCTCCGGCATTGAATGCGCATGTTATTATATAATGTATGTCGGTCTGATAATATTTCTCAAGTTCTTTATTGGCAATATTGTATTTTTGCTGAATGTATTTTGTGAGTTTTATTGCTCCCAAACAGAAATCAAATGTTTTTAGAAGATTTTCTTCAGAAGATATCGATGGGGCGCCAACACTGTAATTTAGTGTGATGTCAGGTAGATAAGCAAATTTCCCTTCTGACGAGAACGCTACGATTATTTGCAAGTCCTCGCATGTGAATTCTTTATTTCGGAACAATTGTGGGTCTTCGCTGTATATTTTCAAGAAAATATCACGACGATACATTGCGGTGCAGAGATGAACTATTGGCGCGTCATTTCTACGTAGAGCAGGTAACATCAATGAGCCTTTCTCCATAATTGGCTGATGGTAGATTGACTCGTTTTGATTGGCGGGAGTGATGTTTCCGGTCGTTACATCATGAATATTCCATCCCGTATGTGTCAATACGATCGTATTGTCGGAATCAAGAATATGGCATTGTTTATTTAGTTTCTGATTGTCAATCCAATAATCATCGCCGGCGCAATCCGCGATATATTCACCTGAGGAAGCGAGGATACAGTCAAAATAATTGTCAAGCAGTCCCTTGTTTTTCTTGTTTTGCAGAAGCCTGATTTTGTCAGGATATCGTGTTGCATACATCCTGCATATCTCGGCGGTATGATCAGAGGAACAATCTTCTCCGATAATAATCTCATAATCGAAGTCACAGTCCTGGGCCAATATTGAATCAATTGTGCGTCCAATCGTGTTCTCTTGATTATAAGTCGTGACAATGACTGATATTTTAGGGTGGTTCCGGTTCATCCTGAGATATGATTTTGTAATAAAACGAATTGAGCGACGTTTATATTGTACTAAGTTTATGATTGATGACTCTGGATGTTTTAATATCTACCATTTATAAGACCGGGATAGAGCGGGTGGCGCAAATGAATCTGCCTGAAGTGAATGGTGTCAGGTATATTGTGTCATGGCAAATGCCGGGAACGGAGAATGTTCCGTCGGCGCTTATCCGTCCTGATATTTCGGTTTGTCCCCACAATACCAAAGGCCTTTCGGTTAATCGTAATTATGCTCTCTCTAAATCGACTGGCGACCTATGTTTGATTGCTGACGATGATTTAATCTATACTCCAGAAATGTTGCTACGGGTGATTGCTGCGTTTGAGAGGCATCCCGAAATAGACATGGCATTATTCAAATTTGATTCTGATGACAATAAGCGTTATGCCGACTATGAGTATGATATAAGCTCTCCGCCGCGATTTTTTTATGTGACGGAGGTCGAAATGGCGTTCAGACGCAAGGCGGTACAGGGTAAAATCTCATTTAGTCCTAAACTTGGACTCGGTTCAGGCGAAATTTTGGCCGGAGAAGGTGAAATGTTTTATTTCACCGCAATGAAGAAGAAGCTGAAAGGACGGTTTTTCCCGGAAATCATTGCATGTCATAAAGGGGTTACGACCGGTGTGCGTAAAAATCAGCCTGCCGGGGTCGTCAAATCAAAAGGAGTTGTCATATACATGAAACATCATTGTTTTTGGTTGCCATACGTCATAATTAACGCCTTGCGCGAACACAAGCATGGTAGATGCCGTGTCGACAAGGCGTTTGTATATTTGTGTCAGGGCGTTTTGTTTGCCCGGCGGAATTTTAATAGTGATGGTACTGACCGTTAGAGTCGTTTTGCTACCTGGTTGTCAAGAGTGGATAGGTCCGTAATGCGATCTGCAAGTTCTCCGTTTGCAAAAATATAGGTAGTAGGCAGCCCCTGGATATTGTATTTGTTGGCCAATGTGAATCCCTGAGTGGGGGGATTGTATACTGTCACCCACGGGAGGTTTTTAGCCGATTGTTTCCATTGAAATTCATCATTGTCCATCGATACCTGATAAATCTCCAGACCTTTGTCATGATATTTCTTATATGTGTCAGCGAGCAATACGTTCAATGCTGTTGAGCCGTCCGACTGATAGGATGTGAAATTCAGGATTACGACCTTATTATTGTCGACTACATCCGATAGTTTATGTTCTATGCCTCTATTGTCGCTCAGGTCTAAATCGAAATATGACATTGTGGTCGCAACAATTGTATCTGTTGGAGCGTTGTTTGCCCGGTTTGACAGGTAAATTGAAGTAAGATACCCTGTGCGTGGATCATTAGGGCGTTTCTCGTTAAACGCATTGGCTACGGCTCCGATTATTCTGTTGTCTCTTCTGTTGCCTGGGTCAAACAATCGTTGGCCGTTTACTTGGCGGTTGATGATATAATATGATACGATACCGGCAGGATCGCTTATAATCATTCCTCCAAGTTGACGTTTCAGCAATGAATCGGTGACTGTGTTTGATGATTTGGCGTTGTCGACAATAAGTTTATCCACATTCATAAGCATCTCAGCTGCAGGGGAGCCGGATAATGTGTAATCTGAGTCAAACGCCCTGGCGTTGGAGTTTATAGTTACGGTTTCAATACTGTCGATTGGGAAATATATTGACTTGCCGTCCAGATTAAGCCGATAGATATCAGGATATCCTGATGGCAGATGCTGATAGGCGAATGCTCCATCTGATTTTGTCAGAATAGTGTCGAGCGTATACCATCGGCCGTTCTCTGATGTTTGAACAAGTATTTTAGTGTCGCCGGCATTTTCAATCTTTCCGTTTACCTCCCATTTTTCTCCGGAATTACATGCGGTAAGGACACTTAATATCGTGATTGGGATTAAAAATTTTTTCATATGAATTATTTGATTGCTGCAAAATTACGATAAATCATTATTCAGTGCAATATACAGTTAATAAATTATCTTAATCATTGCCCATGGCTTCATTTATACGGGCAATCGCTTCGTAGCCGTTTTTGGTTATTGAGTGATAGTGGTCTATAAAATCAAAAATCTGGTCATTTCTGTCGGGCAGTCCTCTTACTGCGTTATAGTCTGCGTCACGTATCACCTCGTCTCCGTCAATGCCGTAGCTTATCTTGGTATAATCTGAAAAGTCCTTTAACGCATCCTGGCGCCGAAGCGACTCAAGAGCGTTCACGCTCTCGGCCCAACGGTGTACGATGGAAGTGAGGTCGTTTACTGTGATATTTTCAATTGATTGTCCGTAACAGGCTTTAAAGTTGTCAAAAATAAACTTCCAGGCATATTCGTTATATGATTCATGTGCGTTTTTGAAAGCAGAGAGTATGCCGGAAAGAGAATTGATCTCATCAGTCTTGATTCTTGCGATTATATTCTCGACTACTGATATCGGCACAATGAATCCTGCCATATCCGCCCATGCGTCGACATCTGTTGTGGAGCATTTTGGGACAAGTTGTTCGCCGAGAGATTTTGAATGGTCAAACGGAATCTCAAGTAATCGTTGCGACAACAGATCGCCGGCAAAAAAGTCTACGGCCAGTGCGTAATATTGTTTGCCTCGGCTTAGGTAGTTGGCGTTGATTTTAAAGTTGAGCTTATCTGATATTTTCGGATTTTCCGAATAATCGTTCAAAAATTCTATCGCTTGATATACCCTGCTTATAATCATCGGATTTAATGACGAATAATTGATAATGTCGAATTTCGTCATGTCGTCCGGACGTAAATCACGTTGTTTCCATTTGAGTATATCACGTATAGTGCCCGCTGTGACAACGTTTGCCCCGGGATATACTATAGTCTCTTTGTCTTTCTCGAATACATACGAGAATGGAAGTTTTACTGTGTCGGGATGATGGTAGTGGCTGCCGCTGATCAGCGAATATTGTCCGAATCGTGCGGGCCATAGCATGTATGCGTTGCTTGCGGTTTTGCATCCGCGCCCTACGATACCTTGGTGGACAGGCCCTATGCGGTAATAGTGATTGCTTTGGTTTGTTCCGGAGCCGGCATTGAAGAACGAGAAATATCCTCCGATAAGCAAAGTCGATTTGTGCATCGAGACACAATGAGGACCTGCGAATACCGAAACTGCTTCTCCTGCGTGCATGATGCAGTTGCTGAAAAAAAGCGAATTTTCTGCGACAAATCCGTTGCTCAATTCCGCGCATTGACCCACAAATGCATTATTGATTATTGAGTTTTTATCGATTTTTGCCCCTGACATGGCGATAAAATGCTCGGCTATGACATTTGGACCGATGAATGCTCGTTCCTGAATGGTTCCGTCCCATAACAGGGAGGTGCCCTTTGTCAATGATTCCGGGCCAAAGTTCACATCGGTAGCCGATCCCAGATTCGTGATTTTCGCATATGCTCCGATTTTTCCTCTGGATGATTTTTGTGATTGAGCATATGCTTCAATCATATTTTCAATCTTTTCGATAAGTTTATTGTCATGTCGGTAAAATGTGAGCATATATGCGATCTGTGCCGACATCTGGTCATATATGGGCACCTCTCGGTTCCCTTTTTCATTAAGCACGTGAACTCGTGTGCCATTCCCAAATGATCGGGAGCCGGTGCATATGATTGAGCCTATTCCGGCGATATATGCGAATTGCTCGATATCATAATTGACAATCTCCTGATTGACTTTTGAAATGTGTACATTGTCAGCGACTGAGCAATTCTTGATTGTCGCGTCGAAGATACCGGATTGAGTTATTATGCCGGCTGTTCCGATTACTTGTTCATCGGTCAACCCGAGTTTGATGTCGCCAATGAATTGAACCCTTATGTAGTGGGCGGCGTTAAATCCGTCCTTTACTTTTATAAGATTCCAATCAGAAGCCGTACATCCATTTTGGTGCATGGTATCTATTTCATCGATTGTCAAGTTTCGGTACTTCATGTTGATTGGTTTTGTTTTATTCGGATTCTATTCTTCCTGAGTCAGTTCGTCTTCATCATATTTCTGATATAGAAAATCATTGTATGGGAACCTTGCGGTATGGACTTCTTTGGCTTTCTCGTAGATTTTTTCTTTTAGTTCGTCAATGTTTATCTGCTCTTTTGCAGAAATGAACAGGCAATTATCATTTAATTTTGCCATCCATGTAGCTTTCAGGTCATCAAGCGACATGTTTTCTTTTGTGGCCGGGGTAAGGTCGTCCTCATCTTTGGGTTTGTAGGTGAACGCGTCGATTTTGTTAAAGACGATAATCATCTTTTTATCATTGTTATCTCCGCATATTTCATTCAGAGTTTTATTGACAATTTCTATTTGCTCTTCAAATTGCGGATGGCTGATATCGACCACATGCACAAGGACATCTGCGTCTCTCACTTCGTCAAGAGTGGATTTGAATGAGTTTACAAGATGCGTCGGAAGCTTGCGTATGAACCCTACGGTGTCGGTTAGAAGGAAAGGAAGATTGTCTATGATTACTTTCCTGACTGTCGTGTCAAGAGTGGCGAAAAGTTTGTTTTCGGCAAAGACATCGCTTTTGCTTAACAGATTCATCAACGTGGATTTTCCCACATTCGTATATCCGACAAGAGCGACACGGGTCAATTTTCCTCGGTTTTTGCGTTGAATCGATTTTTGCTTGTCGATGCTCTGCAGTTCCGCTTTAAGTCTTGATATTTTGTCAAGGATAATGCGGCGGTCAGTCTCAATCTGAGTTTCGCCGGGGCCTCTCATTCCGATACCTCCCCGCTGACGTTCAAGGTGAGTCCACATTCGGGTCAGTCGGGGCAATAGATACTGATATTGAGCCAGCTCTACTTGAGTTTTGGCGTTTGCCGTCTGAGCGCGTTTTGCGAATATGTCCAGAATGAGGCTTGTGCGGTCAAGAATTTTTACTTGAAGTTCGCGTTCGAGATTGGCGACCTGTTTTGACGACAGGTCATCGTCAAATATTACAAGTTCGATAGCGTTGTCCTCGATGTACTGTTTGATTTCTTCAAGTTTCCCTTTCCCTACGAATGTGCGGGGATTGGGATAGTCGACACGTTGCAGAAACCGCTTTTGGGTTGCAGCTCCCGCCGTGTCGGCAAGAAATGCCAGCTCGTCAAGATATTCGTTTGCTTTTACCTCGTTTTGCTGAGGGGTTATCAGTCCTACTAAAACGGCTTTCTCCGTTGTTTCGCGGCTTATATTGTTTTCTTTCATTTCTTTAATAGCTTGGAGTATGCTTCGGAATCATTTATTAGCCTTAGCGCTTCTTGAAATGATTCGTTTTCCGCATTTATGATTCTGAAATAAGAACTGTTGTCGTATATGTCTCGGGCGAGAAGGGCTTTTAGCATGCGTTTCATAAACGATTCGCTCCTGAGATATTCTTCCTCTTTATATGCGATATCCGCTTTCGTTGCTCGTTCGATGAGGCCTTTCATCATATCGGGCGTAATTTCAAATTTTTCTGCAAAAATCTCTTCCGTTGGATATTTGGTCTTTATTTCGTTTCGGTGTTGGTCAAGATATCCGAGCGCGTACTGGTATAAAGCGCCCTTGGCGAGGATATCACGGTAATAGGGAGTATACCACAGCGTGTCGAGTGGAACGAAGCGGTCGGGCATTATTCCTCCGCCGCCATATACTGTACGGCCGGCATGAAGGGTCTTGTATCGTAGTGAATCGGGGAAATGTATCGAGTCCGAGTGCATAAGTTCACCTGCGTCATAACGGTGCTTGATATCTTCAAGATAACTGTCGATATGTCCCTTGGTGTATGGCTTCTGGATTGAACGTCCCGACGGAGTGAAATATTTCGATACTGTTAGCCTTATCATCGATCCGTCGGGAAAGGGGAAGGGACGTTGCACGAGACCTTTGCCGAATGTGCGTCGTCCAACGATTAGTCCGCGGTCGTGGTCTTGTATCGCTCCGGAAAGAATCTCGCTTGCCGAAGCGGAATACTGGTTTACGAGTACGATGAGCCTGCCGTCGCGGAATTCTCCGTCGCTGTCGGCTATATACGTATAATTGGGCGTTTTAGGACCCTCTGTATATACTATTAGATCCCCCTTGTTGAGGAATATCGAGGCGATGTCTTTAGCTGCGTTAAGATAACCCCCTCCGTTGTCCTGAAGGTCGACTATCAGGTTTTTCATCCCTTTTGAACGTAACTTTGCCAATGCCTCTTTGAATTCGGCTGGAGTCTGTTCTGCGAATCTGCTTATACGTATATAGCCCGTTTTGGGGTCTGCCATATATGCTGCGTCTACGCTATATATAGGTATGTCGTCGCGTGTGATGGTAAAATCTATGGGATTTTGTACGCCCTGCCGCTTTACTTTGACATTCACTGTAGTGCCTTTCGGGCCGCGTAGCCTTCTCATTACGTCGTTGTTTTTCATCTTGACTCCGGCGATGATGGTGTCGTCAACCTCGATTATACGGTCGCCGGGTAGGATTCCGACTTTTTCAGAAGGCCCTCCCGAGATGGTCTGAATCACATACAGTGTGTCGGTGGCCATGTTGAATTGAATTCCTATCCCGCTGAAGTTTCCGCTCAGAGGTTCGTTAAGCTCTCGTGTCTCTTCCGGAG
Organism: uncultured Muribaculum sp.; assembly: GCA_964651105.1. GTDB lineage: Bacteria > Bacteroidota > Bacteroidia > Bacteroidales > Muribaculaceae > Muribaculum. The sequence goes on from CAZYXN010000082.1 coordinate 9,692, forward strand.
TGGAATAGGCCGAATGCGGGTCAAGCGTGAGAAGCATGGCGCGTATTGCCTCGTCAACGATGGTGTCTTGGTCGACAGGCTCTACATAGTAGTTGGATATTATTGCTTCTGCGTATTGCAATTTGCGGTCGGGTGTGAACCGCATATCCTGGCCGGAGATTGAAAACGCGATGGCGGAGATTAAAATTGCTGATACAAGTGATCTCATAGTTGGTTTTTTAATGATTCTGAATTAGGTACAAACTGGCTGATATCGTAACCGTATCTGTCCAGGTCTCTTACCATTGTCGAACTTACATACTGAAGTTCGGGAAGTGTGTAGAGCAACACTGTTTCGATTCCCGATATCTGACGGTTGGCATATGCTAAATTGCGTTCATATTCATAGTCGGCGACAGTCCTTACGCCACGGAGAATGAAATGAGCTCCATGTGCTTTTGCTACATCAACTGTTAATCCGTTGTAGGAGGTGACCTCCACGCGAGGTTCTGCTTTCATGACCGATTCGATGTGGCGTACTCGCGCTTCGGTAGGGATATAACATCGTTTTGCATCGTTCACGCCTACGGCAATTATTATTTTGTCGAAAAGAGCCAGCCCTCTTTCAACGATTGATTGATGTCCGATAGTGAAAGGATCGAACGTCCCCGGATATAACGCTATGCGTTCAAGAGATTTGCGAGTCATCTTCAATTACAAGATTGTCAATAATAAAATTTTGACGTTCAACAGTGTTTTTACCCATGTAAAATTCAAGGAGGTCATCCACTGCGTCCTCTTTTCGTAGAGTTACGCGGTCAAGCCTGATATTGGGTCCTATGAATTCACGGAATTCTTCCGGAGAAATTTCGCCAAGACCTTTGAATCGGGTTATTTCCGCGTTGTTGCCCAACTTGTTGATTGCTTCAATGCGCTCCTCGTCATTATAACAATAATAAACCTCTTCTGTTGGTTGGGATGAGGATTTTTTTACTCCTGATCTGCGAGTGGTTTTGCGGTTTCTCACACGGAACAATGGTGTCTGAAGCACATATACATGCCCTTTTTTAATCAAATCCGGACAGAACTGGAGAAAATAGGTCAGCAGTAACAGTCGTATGTGCATCCCGTCGACATCGGCGTCTGTGGCTATGATTACTTGGTTATAGCGTAGGTCGTCGATGCTTTCTTCTATGTTTAATGCCAGGCGCAGAGATGAAAACTCATCATTTTTATATACTTCTATTAAAGGCATTCCATAAGTGTTTAGCGGTTTGCCTCGCAGGGAAAACACTGCCTGAGTGTCTACATTTCTGATTTTGGTTATGGAGCCGGCCGCCGAGTCTCCCTCTGTGATGAAAATCGACGATGCGTTTTTCTTGTCTTCGTCGCCTTTCATGTCATTAAGGTGAGTGCGGCAGTCGAGCAGTTTTTTGTTGTTGATGGCCAGCTTTTTTGTCTTTTCTTTCATAGCTTTGCTGACACCGGCCATCGCTTTGCGCTCTTTTTCGTTTTCCTGAATCTTTTTTAACAGTACTTCGGCTGTTTCAGGTTCTTTATGGAGATAGTTGTCTAATTCTTTTTTTATGAAGTCGCCGATAAACTTTGCAACTGTTGGTCCTTCCGGTCCTATGTCCCTGGAGCCGAGTTTTGTCTTTGTCTGTGATTCAAATACCGGTTCCTCGACTTTGATGGATATTGCTGCTGCCATTCCGCCTCGGATATCTGAGTATTCAAAGTTTTTACCGTAATGCTCCTTTATGGTGCGTGACACTGATTCCTTGAACGCTGTCAGATGGGTGCCCCCTTGAGTGGTATGCTGTCCATTGACAAATGAATAGTACTCCTCTCCGAATTGCTTAGTGTGCGTGATTACCGCTTCAATGTCATCTCCGGTAAGGTGGATGATAGGATAAAGTGGTTCGGTTGTGAGATTTTCTTTAAGCAGGTCAAGCAACCCGTTGCGCGAATAATATCTTTTTCCGTTGAAATAGATTGACAGTCCTGTATTCAGGAATGTGTAATTCTTGATAAGTTGGATTACATATTCGTCATTATATCGGAAATCACGGAATATGGAGTCGTCAGGATGAAACGATACTTTGGTGCCGTTTGGCTCGTCGCTTGGCAAAATGCCGCTGTCGCTTATCATTTTGCCGCATTTGAACTCAATTGCCCTCGACTGCCCGTCGCGTACGCTTTTTATATAAAAGTAGGTGGACAGGGCATTGACAGCCTTTATTCCGACTCCGTTAAGGCCTACTGACTTTTTGAATGCCTTAGAGTCGTATTTTGCCCCGGTGTTCATTTTTGAGGAGACATCTGCAACCTTATCCAATGGGATGCCCCGTCCGTAATCGCGCACGGATGCCGATGTCTCGGTGATTTCCACGTCGATTTGCTTGCCGAATCCCATCATATATTCATCTATGGCATTGTCAAGCACCTCTTTGATTAATACGTAGATGCCGTCATCATTTTGAGTGCCGTCGCCAAGTTTCCCGATATACATTCCGGGACGTAAGCGTATATGTTCTCTCCAGTCGAGGGTTTTGATGTCGTCGCCTGAATAATTATAGGCTTGATTTGTGGAATTTTCTTCCGGCAGTATGTCGTTTTGCTCAATCATTCTTGTGTTGTTCCGGCTCTAAAAAGTGTTTCTTCGGTTAATTTACAAAATTACAAAAAATATCGAAATGAGTCAAAAAAATGTTTATTTCCAATGAATTTGTGCTGATATGTAGATAATTATATGCTCGTGCCAATCTGATATTAAAAAAATTGTGGGGTTGCGATAATTTGTACATACTTTGTGTCAAATTATGTATTATCTTTGCAAAACATTAAGAGGGTGTTTCATAACAACCGTTAAGAATATCCATAAAAAATGCCTCTGCT
>CAZYXN010000083.1:0-12545 GCA_964651105.1 uncultured Muribaculum sp.
TTGTGATCCAGTTCTGCTTGTTCCAATGTGTTTTTAGATTTCTTGAGATCCTCGCTATAATCAAGTGCCATTTCCCGGCATTGGATTTGTGAAAGTTTCAGGATGTCCTGTGCCTCGGCTTTTGCGGGCATGAGCATGGAAACTCCCGTTATAAACAATATAAGATATTTCATTTTTTCAATTTTTCCTTTATTTTATTTGGTTTTACATAACAGGCTTGCGTATATGGAACAACGTTGCGTAAAAGAGCGGCAATAAAACCAGCGTGATGATGGTTCCCATCGTCAAGCCTCCCATTATTGTCAACGCCAAAGAACCATACATCGGGTCGGTGACAAGCGGAAGCATGCCGACAATCGTGGTGAGTGAAGCCATCAGCACAGGACGGACACGGGAGACCGTGGCTTCAACGACGGCATGATAGGGATTTGCCTTTTCTTCCGCCTGCAACCGATTGATTTCATCTACCAGTACAATGGCATTTTTCACCATCATTCCTATCAGTCCCATGATGCCGATAATAGCCATGAAGGTCAGCGGCCGGCCGGTAAGCAACAAAGCAGGTGTTATTCCGCAAAACACGAACGGGAAGCAAAGGAGTATCAGAATCACTTTGCGCCAACTGTTGAAAAGCATCAGGAGAATTGCAAGGATAATAAACAGAGTGAGCGGCAAATATTTCATCAGGTTGGTCTGGGCCTCACCCGAAGCCTCTCCTTCTCCAACCCATCTCAGAGAGTAACCTTCAGGGAGCGGGATGCTTTCTATTTTTTCCTGAATGGCAGACATTACTTTCGCAGGTGTCGCTTCATCCATGTCGGGATTCGGGTCGCATTCCGCTTCGATGACACGTCGGCCATTGAGCCTTGTTACCATAATTTCCTCTGCATCAAGACGGATAGCTTGCGTGATATTACTTAACGGAGTGGCGCGGAACATACGGTCTTGCAACTCGGACATAGTCTTTCCTCCATTCAGCACTCCTTGCATCTCATTGTCGTCCATGCGGACATTCATCATATTCCATACTGGGATATCGCTGAGATTTTTGATTTTGCTGCCATCCTCATTGCGTATCATAAGGTTTATGGTCATCAAACGTTCTTGCTCATTTATCACACCGATGGGCTTGCCGTCTGTCGCAGCCATGAGTGCGCCTCCGATGTCGCTACGCTCGATACCAGAACGCAAACCGTCACGCTGGATGTACTCTGCTACTAAAGTATGCCCCATAGGTTTCCAGTTGTTCTGTACCGAATAGGCATCCACATAAGGACAGCTGCGCATTATCTCTTCCGCCTGACGGCTTAAATCACGCAGTACCGCAGGGTCAGGGCCGGAAAATTCGGCTTCGACCGTATGTGAAGTGGATATTGAGAAGTTGTATTTGCGTATGCGAATATACGCATCAGGGTATTTCTCTCGCAACATCTTCCGTATATCTGGTATTTGCTTTACAACTGTGTTATAGTCCTTACAATCCACTATAAGTTCACCATAGCAATCTCCACCGGATGTTGCCGGACGAACAAGACAGTAATGAGCCGGGGCACTACCCATACTTGCTGCGACCCTCTGAACATCCGGGTTCTCTTCGAGCAAATTACTCATCTCAATGATGTCGTTACGAACTTTATCAGGAGAAGTCTGTGGTGGATAAAAACATTCCACAACAAACTGGTTGTAGTCAAAATCGGGAAAGAACAGGTTTTTCACATAAGACATTCCCCAAAAGCTAAGTACCAGCAAACCACAAGCAATGCTTATAGTCACAGTCTTGTAACTGATAACATAAGCAATTGCGTTCCTGACAAACCTGTGCATGGGAGAACTCATGACCTCACCATTATTCTTATCGGTTTTTCGTTCCCGCGCCGGCAGCCATGATTTGGCACAAACAGGAATCTGCACCAAAGCTAAAATCCAGCTGGCAAGAAGGCTTACACAAAGAACAAGAAAAAGATCTCCCGCATATTCCCCTGCCGTATCAGGCGAAAGATATACACAGAGAAAAGTAGATGCTGCAATGATTGTAGCTCCAAGAAGGGGTAACATCGTATTACGCCCAATGCGGTATAGGTAGGTTTTAGGAGGCAGTCCGCGTCGCTTGTCAATCAGTATGCCATCCATGATGACGACGGCATTATCTACCAACATTCCCATTGCCACGATGAAGGCTCCGAGAGAAATGCGCTGGAGTGTCGTGCCACATACTAATAATATAGGAAATGATACGGCGACCGTAAGAACCAGCCCGAAACCTATAATCAATCCGCTACGGAATCCCATGGTGAATATCAATATCAAAATGACAATCAGCACCGATTCCACCAGATTCACCATAAATGATGATATGGCATTATTCACCTTGTCAGGCTGGAAAAAGATTTTTTCCATGTCCATTCCGACAGGGACTTGTTTCATTGCCTGAGCGAGTCGTGCTTCCACGGCTTTGCCCACATCCGGTACAATGGCATCAGCTTCCATTGCCACGCAAATGGCGAGGGCGGGTTGTCCACTGACAAAGAATCCGTTACGTTGCGGTTCTGCAAGAGTTCGTTCGATACGGGCCACATCACCCAACCGTATTTGCTTACCATCAAAAGTGGAAACAAGCAAGTTACGCAGATCTTCCTCATTCTTGATTGCCGAATCCACTTGTAACCTTATGCGGTCGGTGTCGTCCTCATAATTGCCTGATTCCACAGGGGCTCCCACAGACTGTAAAGTCATCATGAGTTGCGTAGGGATTATACCATTGCGTGAAAGTTTCTCTTTGGATAAAATGACGTTTATAACTTCGTCACGATTTCCCACAATGTTAATGCGCTTCACACCTTTCACATCAAGCAATTCACGGCGTATGAACTTTGCATACTTGTACATTTCCGGATAATCGAATCCTTCTCCCGTCAGAGCGTAGAATATGCCATATACGTCCATCATGTCGTCCACTACCATTGGATCATAACATCCGGAAGGCAGTTTGACAGAGGCATCGTTTACCTTACGCCGCAACAAGTCGAAATGCTGTTCAAGGTCCTTCGACAACACGGTAGTCTGGAACTCAACAGTAAATGTTGCAGAACCGTTCTGACATTCAGTTTTAATTTTCTTGACGTCAGGAAGCGCACGCAGTTCGTCTTCCATCAATTGGGCAACATTCAGTTCCACTTCATGTGCTGATGCGCCGGGATAGGAGACGATGACCATAGCTTGCTTTGTAGCCACTGCCGGATCTTCCAGTTTCGGCATACTGATAAATGACATGATTCCGGCAATCAATATACCAGCTATCAGCGACCAAAACAAGACAGGACGTCGCATAAAAAATTCGGTCATCTTCATCACAATAGCCCTCCTACGTTGGTTTTCTTAGGTTCTTCAAGTACTTTCACCTTTTCACCTTCACGCAATTTCTGTACTCCTGCACGAACAACCAATTCATCTCCTTTAAGTCCGTTGCAGATAACGGCGTTGCCATCCGCATCCATATTTCCAAGTGTCACACTACGTTTCTGTAAGGTGCTGTCTGCTTTTAATACCCAAACATAAGTGTTTCCACCTTCGCGCAATAAAGCGTGTAATGGGACAGTTATAGGATTCCCTTGTGAATAAGCTTTTATACGAATACGAACGTCTATATTCATCCCTGCGGTCAGATGAGATCTATTTTTATCATCAAGAATTAATTTCATCCGATAAAGTTGGTTGCCATCAGCTTTTGGGGTTATACTAAGCAGATGTAGAGGCACTTCTTCATTCTTATAAGAAATATATCCGCCAAATCCAGCAAAATGGTCTCTTACCATATAAATGGCGGACGGGATGTCCACTTCAACCTCCATACGTGATACATCCAACAGTTCAAAAATGGAACTTCCCGCATTTACCATTTCTGCTTCCGAATAGATTACGGTCTGTATGTAGCAATCGACAGGAGCATATAATTGTGTGTACTTCAATTTATTACGTGTTGATTGTAATTGAGCTTCCAGTTGTTGTAAACCGGCAACTGCTTTTTCATAATCGTTTGCAGAGACGCTTTTCCCTTCGTATAGTTTTTTAGTACGTGCCACTTCATCTTTCATCTGGTTGTATTGTACTTGCAGTGCTTCTACATCCAGACGATAATCTGTATCATCCAAAGTAGCCAATATCTGTCCTTTTTTTACAAAATCACCTTCTTTTACAAGCAATCGTTCAATCTGACCACCTGTACGGAATCCAAGACTTATCTCGTGTGCTTCTTTCACTACACCGGAAAAACTTTTTTCCGAAATTTCACCTTGTACTACTGGTTGTGTAACGCATACACTACGAATGAGTGCTTGTTCTTTTGGATGTTCAGAGCATCCGCATAGTACGGAACACACTGCAACCATCCATAAATACTTTGTTTTCATTTTTATCATCTACTTAATCTTAAAGTTCTGGCTGCAAAGTTCTTGCTTTTTACCCACATAAGCAGTTCGCATTTTATGGTATAGTTGTTCAAAAGGATGGGCTCTTCAGATATAGATACTTATCATGAGGTATTATTCGTCTTAAAATTGATATATTTGCACGCAGATAGAACTGAAATCTTATGAAAGCTCAAAATATATTCGAGACTATCAACATGATGTTGTTACCTCATAATGATAGAACTTTAATATTGGATGACGAAATTATGTTGTCTGATATGGATGATTGTTACAATGACAGCAATAATACAATTCCAATAGAGTGGCAACGGAACAAATTATTCAGAATTTCCTTTGTAATTGCTCTTTTGTGCGAAGGTGGTACAATGCGATTTCGACTTAATCTGACAGAATACAATTTGAAAAAAGATGATTTATTAATAGCGGTTCCTAATTCTATTTGTGAATGTATTGATATGTCAATGGACTGCCGTCTAACCATGATTGTATTATCACAACCGGATACTTTCAAAGATATCAACAGTCAGACGGCGATTATTATACGTAGATATATGTCCAAACATCCTATTATTTCTTTATCAGCCAAAGATTCTGCCGAGTTTAGAGTTATTTATAACTCAATACGACAAAAAATGATACAACCAAACTATAATTATAAGAGAGAAGTGATTCATGCCTATCTTCAGGTGCTTTATTGCAATATTTGTCACTTAATGAAACCTTATATAGATCTTGAAGACGAACGTTTAAAAGACCGTAAGAAACAAATATTCGATTGTTTTATGTTGGAATTGCAGCAGAATTATGATACACGAAGAGATATTGCTTTTTACGCCGAACGTCTTTGCCTTACACCTAAATATCTGTCACAAGTAATATTGGCAGTGAGTGGACGTTATGCAAAAGATTGGATTCGTGATTATGTGATTTTAGAAGCAAAAGCCTTGTTGAAAAGTGGTCAATATACCACCCAACAAATTAGTGATATTTTAAAATTTCCCAATCAGTCATTTTTTGGCACGTATTTCAAAAGGGCTGTAGGGTGTTCTCCAAAAGCATTTCAAGAAAATGAATAAATATTTGAATGTATTTAAGCAATAAAGATTTATACAAATAAAAAAATCCCATCATTTAAGTGGGATTCTTAGTGCAACTATCTCATTTTAAGCTCTTTTGGTTCATTTTCATCTTTCGCATACAATCCCGGACGTCCGATGATTATATGGTCGGCTATGAAATTTCCAGACGGACTTCGTTCATTCGCTGGGTTCATATTTTAACGGTTACAACCTCATTCCTCGTTTACGTTTCTTCTTCCGATGGAGTATTTCCGCCATTTCCTGATTAGTTTCCGCATCGGCCCTAACGATCAGTTCGTTATCGCTTTTATAGCAGAAAATATTGTGTGTCCCCGTCGCATTCGCTTTGAGGTTGTGAAGCAATATGTCGAGATCTTCGTACTAGTCGATTTGCAGGCTGTGCTCGATGGCTTCCAATATACAGGCGAAACCTTGATGTATTCCCCGATCTTATGTAGCGTGTAATGCGTTCACAGCCGTATCGAACGCGCTTCTGGCGGCGATCTTTTCGATCTGCGCATGCTGGGCGTCGATCTCGGCCTTTAGCCTTTCGATCTCGGCAAGTTTGCTTTTGATCTCCAGTGCATTGATGATCTGCCAGCCGACGGCAAAGGTCACGAGTATGCCGACCATCACGCCGATAAAGTATCGAGCGACACGGCCGTCAGCGACTCCGACAAGCACCAAGAGCGAAAGGATGATACTGAGATTCTTTTTCATTTTGTTCAAGGTATTTCCGCAGAACGAATATACGAAATTTTACAATCGCTTGCACGCTCACGCAGAGTCATTTTTCATTTGGAAAATCCCGAGATTTCAGATATTATTTATTTGGTTTTTTATTTTTTTTAGACATTTATTTGTTTGGATAATTATTTATCCGTAAATTAGCTGTCAGTAAAATGCAGAATTTCCATGTATTACGAAAGAATCATAGACAACTATTTATCGGAATGGGCATCTCGCGATGTTCGTAAGCCAGTTTTGCTGCGAGGTGCACGGCAAGTCGGAAAATCGACTGCGGTTCGTCATCTGGGTGAACAATTTGACAGTTATGTAGAGATAAACTTTGAAAAACAGCCCGAGTACAAAAAGTTGTTTCAAGGTAATTTGGATGTTATGCGTATTGTTCCTCAAATGGCTGCCATGTATGGCGAACCTATACAGGCCGGCAAGACCCTGCTGTTTTTCGACGAGATACAGACATGTCCAGAAGCGATCATGTCGCTTCGCTTTTTCAAAGAAGACATGCCCGGCCTTCACGTTATTGCTGCAGGGTCACTTTTAGAATTTGCACTGGAGGAGCTGCCGACTTTCGGAGTGGGGCGGATCCACTCCATGTTCATGTACCCCATGACCTTCGATGAATTCCTCAAAGCCAGCGGAGAACAATTGCTCATAGACGCACGTGATCGGGCATCAGCGACAGAACCGGTACCCGAACCGCTCCACGACAGACTGATCGGATTGCTGCGTCACTACATGCTTGTCGGAGGAATGCCAGAAGTTGTAGATAGATGGGTTCAGACGCATGATTTCATACAATGTCAGGAAGTGCAAGACGATATCATCGTCAGTTATGAAGACGATTTTGCGAAATACAAAAAACGGATCGATTCTTCGTTACTGCGTCTTACAATGCGTAGCGCAGCTGTTCAAGCTACAAAGAAATTCGTCTATTCCCAGGTCGGAGGCGGTTATAAAACCGATGAGATCAAGAAAGCTCTTGAAATGCTGATACGTGCAGGCATCCTTATATCCGTAACACACACCAACGCAAACGGATTACCGCTTGGTAGCGAGGCCGATCATTCATATCGTAAGATTTTGCTCCTCGATACGGGTTTGATGCTTCGTTTGCTCAATATGACGACGGGCGACATCTCGCAAATCACGACACACATACTTACGGCGGGTGCTGCTGATCTGGTAAACAAAGGACCGATGGCCGAACAGATCGCCGGTCTTGAAATGCTACGCTATCAAAGTCCGAATATACGCCATGACCTATTTTATTGGGTACGTCAGGCTCGTAACTCACAGGCTGAAATCGACTACTTGACCAGCCATTTGCAAAATGTTTTGCCTGTGGAGGTCAAAGCCGGGACGCAGGGAGGAATGAAGAGCCTATGGCTGTTTATGCGTGAAAAAAAACTCTCGCAAGCTGTCCGGTGCTCTTTGGAGAATTTCGGTGCTTTCGATTATATCGACAATGAGGCGGATGCTGTCGTTCGTCATGTACACATCTGTCCGTTATATGCGATTTCGATGATGCATTCCATCATCTAACGTTTTCAATAATATTCCTGCAACTTGTTAATTCACAAATAAACATGGCCACGATACCCCCTTTCACACAATCTGACCTTGAAGCGTTAGCGAATGTTCTGGGCGACACAAGCGATGGGTTGACGGGTTCTGAAATACATCATTTTTTACTGGTAGCGAAAATAGATGATGTAGACCCTGTGATCACGAAAAGACATCGGCTTTTCAATGCTTTCGCTACATTCCAAAATAAATATCGTTGTGCAAACAACATCATTGATTTTGTGAAATTTATAATGAATTGATAATCAATAGCAATATATAAGCAAATAATCTAAACGCAACAAATTTGCAACAAATAAATGGAAAAATGTTGTTCTTATGGTAGAACATAGGAATTAACAACATGGAAATTCATTACCATTATGAGTGGGAAGGCGACAAGTATCAGCTTCCTTAAATCTTTGATTTAGGTATGTCGTGTTGTTTCTTTCTACGAAACAACAACTTGGAAGTTGTGCAATCTCGAATATTTGTGCTACCTTTGCATCTGAATCAGACAATGTAATCGTTTCAATGGATACAGTGACATACAAGATACCTTGATTAATTGTTGCGGTTCAACGTCCAGAATCTTTGCTATCTCAAACAGCACCTCCAAACTCGGCTGACGGAGGTTGCAGACATAAGAATTAACTACGCTGAAACTCTTGCCAAGCTTCTCGGCCAGCCAAGTCTGTTTAATGCCTTTTTCCGTCAGCACTTCTTTTATACGGTTCATACGAAACAGAATTTCTGCTATATTTTACGATAAAGATATGAAGAAATATGCGATAATAAAAAATCCTTCCTTTTTATTTCCGTCTCTTTGTCAATTTCTGCCAAATGCTAAAGGCGGCATATATCGAAAATGAATCATACACGTATTATTTGTTCGCAACTTGTGATTCATAAACGATGGGATTGGCGGATGCCGTCTGAAAAGCTTACGACGACACATATTTATCTGCCATTTGCAAGAGTGATACACACTGGTCTGCTATACTTCCCGACAATGGTCGGGGGAGCCTAATACCCCAAACAAAGGAAAACAAAAGCATAACAAAAGAAAGAAAAATCCGTAATATGCTGTATTATGACACTTTTACAATTTCATCCCGTTTCGCCAATATTTCATAAAACTCCAATAGTGTGACATTATTTGTGACGTTATTCCGAATGATTTTTTATACCTTTGCACCGTAACAACAACCCAAAGATACTGTTTTATGGCAAAAGCGACACTTTTTCTGGCGAAGAAAGAGAATAAATCCGGCGAGCACGCCATTCTGGTAAGGTTTGACGTGTCGAGGACGAACCGTCCCCAGTTCAAGACGAATATCCTCGTCCTACCCGATTATTTCGTGGACGGCGAGATAAGGATTCCCACACGGGGCAAGCTCAACGCCGCCCTGCGTGACAGCCTTCGCAAGAAGAAAACGGACTTGGACGCCTTCATTGCCTCCATCAACGCCATCATCATAGCATTGCCGGACGAAGTCTGCACCCGCCGGGATATACTGGAGGTGTACGAGACGGTCAAGACCGTAAGCCCGTCCGAAATCAGCCGCACCACCATCATAGCCAAAAAGAAGGAACAGGCGGAAATTAACGCGGAACTCGTCAGGGAGCTGCAGGAAGCCCGGAAGCCCAATGTGCTGGAATATATCAGAAAGCGCATAGAGGGCATGGAGAACGGCGACATCAAGCGCAAGGGCAACAACTACAAGAAAGGGACGCTGCACGCCTATAAGGTTTCACTGACAGTTCTTGAAGCATTTGCCAAGTCGCACCCATTCAACTGGGAAGACATAGACGAGCAGCTCATAGACAAATATGTGCAGTATCAGGAGGGACAAGGCTACATGAAGAAGTCCGTCAACAAGCACCTCGCCTCGCTTTCCGCCATGCTCAACGCCGCCTTCAAAGACGGCTACCACTTCAAGACCTCCGTGCTGAGCCATTTTCCGAAACTGAACGTGACACGGGAGGACAAGGTGGAGGAAATCTATCTCACGGAAGCCGAGCTGCAGGCGTTGTATGAAATGCCGTTGGAAGATGAAGGCGAGGACATAGCCCGTGACATATTCCTCGTGGGCTGTTATACCAGCCAGCGTTATTCCGGCTACTCGCGTATCAGGAAGAGCAATGTCAGCTTCCATGACGGCATAGGTATCGTCACGCTTACGCAGCAGAAGACGGACACGGAAGTCTCCATCCCGATACTCAACAACAACTTGATAAGGATTTTTGAGAAATACGACTATGACCTTCCTTTTATAAACAATTATGCGCTGAACAGAAAAATCAAGGATGTCATCAGAAGACTTTCGGAAAACGTGCCGAGCCTGAGGGAGGAGATACCGACAAGGCTGCGCCTTGACCAAATCAAGATGGAAGGTGAAGGACGCGTGTCCTTCAAACGCAACAGCCGTGGCGAGGTGCTGATTCCCAAGTATGACCTTGTGACCTCGCACACGGCAAGACGCACGGGCATCACCCTGATGTATCTCAGCCGCATATTGGACACGCACGAAATGATGTCAATAAGCGGGCACAAGACAGAGAGCGTGTTCCATGAATACATCAAGCTCAGCGGTATAGAACTTGCCACAGGCATCGCGAAGAAGGTAGCCAAGGCGAAAAGCGAGGCGGAGGTGAAATCCATGCTGCTGAAACAGTTCGAGAACATGTCATCGGAACAGCTTGCACGGCTTCTTGAACTGGCAAACCAGTGACAGTCCCATTTATAAAATTCAGGAAGAATAAAAAAAGAGGACAATATTATGAAAGAAACTATAGAAGACATAAGCGCGGACATTGAGCTCCAGTACGGCAAGAAGAACATGGACGGTAACATTGCCTATGTCCTCAGTCTGCTTGAAACCAGAATGAAGGACGGAGTGCTGGATGACAATATCCCCGTTCCGTCTCAGGAAGCCGCCGCGAAGACCATCCTCCTGCTGCTGGACAGGCCGGAGCTGTCATGGGAAACCATCTGCCGGGAGAACCGTGTCAGGAATGTGATGGAGTACCTTTTTATCCGTGCCCACAACCATTATGATGAGGTGCATGATTTTGTCAGCGGATTGCTGCGGAACTATGTCAAAGGCATTTCTCCCCAAATGGTCCTCACGTTCATGAATGTTTGGAGATATGCCGTGTGCCAGGACAGACCGACACGCTTTGCCGATGAAATCCTCTATCCTGAATATGCGGACAGGATTCTTGATGTCCTCAGTTTCCTGTTGGACGGAGAAGTCGGCAGGGGTGCCGCACTCGTCATGGTGTGCGCAAGGGATGAGGGGCTTGTGCGGAATATCGCCCATGCCATAGTGGGTACAGAGTTCAGGCATATCTCAAAGACCGCCTACAACAATTACCTCCACGAACGCTTTACCGACAAGGAGAAGAACCGCACTATCGCAACACTCCGCACTAAAATCGGCTATACAAAGGAGGATGACGGGCGGATAACTTTCACCGACCAACAATTATCCCGGAAAGGGCTGTTCTTCAAATTATGGAGAGGCATCAAGTCGCTCACTTAACAAAACCGCCCGAACATAATTTTAGCCATACAATACAAGACCTGCTTCCAATACCAACGGAGGCAGGTCTGGTTTTTATGCTTTGCTCATTTATATTTTTTCTTTTCACAGGCATTGTTTCTCGTCTTTCATTTACAATAATGTCCTGTTTTACTGTTAATTCCTTTAACGGAAATGTCTTCCGGTTGTCGGCAGGTAATGACAACCCAGAATATTTCAGAAACATATCATCCTGTAATAATTTTGCACCTGCGAATCCGTTTCAGACCTCACTGACACGGTGAAGCCCGGACAGGCGCGAGGCAAATGTCTTGCCGTGAGGATCGCCAACAATCCTGTCCCCGATAAGAATGAAATACAAGAACGAACTGCACGGTCGTCTGCCTGACACCGTGGTAGTCACTTCCGTAGAAACGCTCAAATCGGCTATCAAGCAATGGACGGCCGAGCAGATTGAAGAATGGACTGCGAAAGAGAAAGAAGTCATGCTGGATGAAGCAACCGTATTGAAGCGTCTCGGCAAGAGCCGCGCCACCCTGTGGCGATGGAACGCCTCAGGCTATCTGCCGTGCTACAAGGTAGGCGGCAAGAACTGTTACAAGCAATCAGATATAGAACGAATAGAGGGAGGAAAGAAAGAATGAACATCGGACAACTTTCGGCAAGCATCGCCAGACACGACCCCTTGCTGGCAAATGCTGTCAGCAAAATGATAGACTACATCCAAGACAGATGGGCAGCGCCTTATCCGTCCAAAGAACAGACGGAGGCGGTCAATGCCTATCTCCGTTCCGTCCATGCGGAGGGTGACGGGGCAATGAACGAAACGAACATCGAACACCGTAGGATAGCCACACAGCGGATAACGATAAACGCCATCCGTGTGCTTGACAGTGAACAGCTTGACCGCCTGCAGGACGTGCTGAACCGCATAGCGGCAGACAGGGAATATTATATGCCTGAACGTGGATATGGTTTGGGCAGATAGATGACCGTTGTAACACCATAATATCATAGACCATGTGCAAAGAGAAACAGACCATACACTACTGCACCATACTCTCAGCCGGACAGTGGAATTTTCTTTTGGAAGGCAGATTTTCCCCTCTCAGGCAAAAATGCCTCTACCGCCTGATGAACGGTGCTGTGCGGACAAGAACCGCTTATAAAATCAAGGGCAT
>CAZYXN010000084.1:0-12383 GCA_964651105.1 uncultured Muribaculum sp.
TTTGCTCGAAAACCCACCGCCCTGACGTTAACATATTTTGTGGGATGGGGTCTAAGCCGCTATATATTAATGTAGCCTATTATTGGTATGAGACATGGTGGGCAAAACTTTTGATGGTAATATTTATACTTGCTGTTTTATCGGCTGTTATATCGGTTATTTTATATATATAAGAACGATTAATCACCAACGACAAGAACTGTTGGACAAATATATGAACGCAATTGGGGGATGTGAAAAAGGAGAGCGTCATGATTCGGATGTCAATAACGCCGGGTATGGAAATCTGTCGCCGGGATTCGGGCAAAGTCAGGAGAATACGGCCTTTTTGAATAGAGTCCGTAAATATATAGAGGATAATTTGAGCAATGCGGATGCGAATGTTGACGATATGGCCGCTGCCGCAGCAGTAAGCCGTTCGACTCTTAACCGACGCTTGCGTTCTTGTCTTGGCGTGTCGGCTGCTCAGTTATTGATAGAAGCGCGCATGAAAAAAGCGGAGCAATTGATATATGGCAATGATGGTAACGGCTATTCTATTTATGATATAGCCAGAATGTGCGGGTATTCCGACATCCACTATTTTCAACGTGTATTTAGGAAAAAAACATGGCTCGTTGTTAGATGAGAGTAAGAAACCGTGAATCCATTGTTTATTGCTGATTGATGTTCACCTCAATAATGGCTCCGTAAGGGAGTCCGTTGGCAAATGCTTCCTGTATCGAAAATCCCAAATAAAGGGTCATTGCCTGAATTAAAATTCCCGCATGAGTGAAAATGGCGATAGTGTCATTGCAAGGATAAAGCGATTCGATGAACGAAATGAAACGGTTGCGTTGATCGGTAAAGGATTCTCCGCCGGTTGCGCGGACATTGATATAGTCATCAAACCATTGTCGCAGGCGTGGGTCTGAAATTTCATCATAACGTTGCATTTCCCATTCTCCGAAATTCATCTCCATAAGCCGGCTGTCATGGATAGCATTATTGAAGCCACACGCTTTCGCAAGTTTTACGCATCGTGATAATGGACTTGTGTAGGCTTTATCAATATCGTATTTTGATAAGGCATTTTTGACCGAGGCTGCCTCTTCAAGGAATTTTCCGGTGACACTGACATCTGTCTGTCCATAACAGATTCCTTTTGGGACATCTACTGAAGTGTGCCGTATAAACAATAATCTCATATAACAGGACAGAATTGAAGGATCAAGAGAATCCCCACATAAAATGATAATTCGCTGATAAGAAATGTTGCGCCGCAACAGTCTCCGGTATATCCACCGATACGATGGCGCATTAAAAGTATTAGTATAGCGGATGATATGGCTGGAAAAATAAGCGCCGGCAATAATATCTCGGGGAGTAATGTTAATGGCAATATGCCTCCTGCCAGGCATAGTAAAAACAATTTGACACTCATTCTTGAATATATCGTTTTGTTTTTGGCTTCATTTTCCTTTCTGGCATAAGGAAGGAAATTGATAATCTGAGCGGAGCAAAATTTACTCCATGAGTCACACGCGATTAATGCTGCAGGTATAAGCCATCCCGGTAATTCAAGGAGGCAGTTGTAAAACAGAAGATAATATAATATGAGTCCGATTACTCCATACGTTCCGATATGGCTGTCTTTCATGATTTCAAGGATACGACGACGGTCATTGCGTCCTCCTCCGAACCCGTCACAGAAGTCAGCAAATCCGTCCTCGTGAAGAGCTCCGGTAAGTAATATTCTTGATATCAGGGCAAACAGCACGGATATTGTCATTGGGAAAATGCCTGATGCCAGAATATAAGTCAACGCCATGACGCCTCCTGTCAGCCAGCCGATGAGACTCCAGTAGGGCACAACGTTCTTGAATGTCTCGGATGGCAGCCTGCAAAATTTCCATAAGGGTAGCCGTGTAAAGAAAGTGGCTGCGGCGACAAGTTCTTTCACTCGTTAAAAATATTTTGTGACGTTTACTGATTGGAAAGAATCCATATTATTAATCATGTTTACTGCCGACATAATGATAGGGTAGGCGCATACGGCTCCGCTTCCTTCGCCAAGACGTAAATCGAGATGAAGAACAGCACGTGCGTTCATATGTTTGAGCATGAGTTTATGCCCTGATTCATCACCCTGATGTCCGAAAATGCAGTAATCGAGAATGGCGTGATAAAGAGTGGAGGCGGCCAAAACGCAAGCAGTCATTATGAAGCCGTCGATAATAATAATCATGCCAAGTTCTGCCGCTCTGAGCATTCCTCCTACAGCCATGGCGAGTTCATATCCACCGAACCATGTCATTATTTCTAATGGGTCATTCGGATTGGATGATGTGTTTTTGAATTTATTAAGCGCGTTGTTCAAAACATTGTATTTATGCCGTATGCCGTTGTTGTCAAGTCCAGCTCCGGCACCGATGCAATCAGCAAGCGGAATTGATGTGAAAAGATGCATCCACATGGAGGAAGATGATGTATTGCCGCTACCCATTTCTCCGAAACTGACTATATTACAACCATCGGCGTGAACATCATCTACTGTTTTTGCCCCTGCGTCAAGACATCGGTCAAGTTCTTCATAAGTCATGGCCGGTTCAAAAAGGAAATTGCGTGTCGAATGTCTTATTTTCCGGTCAATAATTCCATGGCCGGCAGGAATGTCATAATCTACGCCGGCATCTACCAGGACAAGTTTGAATCCGTTTTGTTCGCATAAAAAATTTATCCCTGCTCCTCCTTTTGAAAAATGGCTGAGTTGTTGCCATGTGACTTCTTTTGGGGAGACGGTCACTCCTTCTTCTATAATGCCGTGGTCGGCGGCAAAAAGAATATTATGCGGATTTTTGAGTTCCGGGTGTAATGTGTGTTGGATTAGGGCGATTTGCAATGCAAGTTCCTCTAATCTCCCTAATGAACCTTTGGGTTTTGTTAGATTGTCTATTTTGTCGATTATAGATTGACGCATTGCGGAATCTACTGGACGAATATCAAATTGTTTCATTTTATTCTTATGTCAATTCCTGATATGATGAGATAGACTTCATCGGCTTTATTTGCAATATATTGGTTTATCTCTCCCTGAAGATCGTTGAACTGTCTTTGCATTTGATTTTCGCTTGTGCCTCCCAGTCCGGTTTCAGTTGAAACAAATATAAATATGCAGTCTTGATCCGTGAACCGATCGAACTCTGTCTTAAATCTTTCTGCGGCTACGGGTATATCGTTCCCTGATTCAAAAAATATATTTGTCGACCATAGAGTGACGCAGTCGACAAGAATTGTCTTTCCGATAAAATGATGTCGGGACAGTTGGATTGGTTCTTCAATATTGATCCACTGATTTTTGCGCCGTTGTTTGTGGACTTCTACACGTTTGCGAAATTCTTCATCGAAGATTTTTGCAGTTGCGATATAAACCGGTCTGTCGGAGGATTGCAACGCTATTTTTTCGGCAAACACGCTTTTCCCTGATTTTTGTCCTCCTGTGATTAATATTATTTTTCGGCGATTCATCAGCCTATTTATTTTCTGGATTCATAACTGCGTGCAATGTCATTTCCGATATGTAGGCAATCATTTTTGATGTTTCCTCCATATTTTTCTGCGAGTCCTTGACGAACACGGCTATGCTGTATCGGTGTCCGTTGGGAAGAAAAACGAAACCAGCATCATTTATTCCGATGATTTCGCCTTTTGAATTTTTGTCTCCTGTTCCTGTTTTGTGTCCAAGTGTCGCGTTAGTAGTCTGTAATGGAAGCGCGAGACGGTCTTTCCCGGTCTCGCACGTTGTCATGTGATTAAAAATGGTGTGCATTATAGGTGATTGCCATCCGATTCCGGTTGAAAATAGTTCCATAAGTCTGGCCATATCAATTGGATTCGTTGAATTATTGTAGCACAGGTCGGTATTTTCATGCATTTCTGCTTCTGTGTTTGCAATTCTGATATTATTGAATCCAATTGAGTCGAGATAGTGTTGGGCGTAATCCGTGCCTCCTATTAATCTGAACATTATATCGCATGCATTATTGTCGCTTTGCTGTAATGAATATCCCAATAATTCATGAAGTGGCAGTTTAAGAGACTTAATTCCATATTTTTCACGCATGGGACTATAAGTGTCAGGCTTGATTTCCTCTGCGGCGATATCGATGCTGTCATCAGGGAGAATGCCATAATTTTCTGCAAAATTAGCGACAGCAAGCGCTTGTGGGAATTTATATACGCTCAACATCGGATATTCTCTGTCACAATTGACTGTGACAGTATCTTTTCCGTCAATTATCACTGCAATTCCTATTTCAGCACTGCAACTTTTTGCATATGAAATTAAATCATTTTGCAAATCAGTATATTTGTTTTTGTTAGCGCATCCTGAAAACAGAATGGCAATTATTATGGGAAATAAGGAAAATCGATTCATGATTGTTTTTCAGTGTGGTGTTGAAGTGAGCGTATTTTTTCAATTGCGGCTATCATGGCGGTCATTGACGCACGTACAATCACTCTCTGTCGATTGCCTGGAAAATGATGTGTGAATGAAAATATTTCTTTCGGGGTTTTAACTGCGATACAAACCGTTCCGACAGGTTTGTCTTCAGAACCGCCTGAAGGCCCTGCGATTCCTGAAGTCGCTATGGCGCAGTCGGTCTGCATCGCCTGACATGCGCCTATTGCCATTGCCTCAACAACCGGTATGCTTACAGCTCCGTGGTTTTCGAGCGTTTCAGCATTTACTCCGAGAATCTTCTTTTTGACATCATTGGAATATGCTACAACTCCGCCATTAAATACTTTTGAACTTCCCGGAACGGAAGTCAACAGATGGGCAATATTACCTCCCGTGCAGCTTTCTGCCGTTGAAATTGTAAGCCCAAGCGCTTCAAGCTCTTGTAATAAAATCTCTTCTACCGGTATGTCGGCGTTGCACAATACATTTTCTCCAAGCAGATTGCAAAGCATGGAATGATAGTGGTTGATTTCGCTTATAAGCAGAGTCTTATCAGTATGTTCTCCATCTATACGGAGTCTTACGAGTCCTGGCTTTGGCAAATATGCCAGATGCAAATAAGATGGGAGAGAGTTTTCCCATTCTTCAATTTTCATGGCAAGCAATGATTCACTATATCCCACCACCATGACAGTCCTGTGTTCGTAATTCATTTTTGACGGAAATCGTTGAAGTAGTTGAGGTATTACCTGTCTGTCAAGCATTTCACGTGTTTCAAACGGTACCCCGGGCATAGTGACCAAGACTTTTCCGTCGCGTTCGAACCACATAATAGGAGCAGTGCCCACTTCATTTTGGATTATTCGACATGACGATGGCACCATGGCCTGTTTAGCTGTGAGATCGTTAAGTTCAAGTCCACGGCGGGAAATGACACGTTTTACTGTGGCGAGAACATTTTCATCATGTATAAGCTCGCCGCCGAAATAATTGCAAAGAGTCTGCTTGGTTATATCATCCTTTGTAGGACCGAGCCCTCCGGTTGTTATTACGACATCGCTTGACTCAAATGCCCGGTCTATGGCACGGGTTATCTGATTTGCGTCATCGTCCACAATCTGGATGTCGCTTACTTTCCATCCGAGAGGATCGAGACGATGGGATATGTCTGACGAGTTTGTGTCAATCACTTGCCCTAATAGCAATTCTTTACCTATGACAACTATTGATACTTGCATGATTGTTATTTTGCGTGGTGAATTAAATTGTGACTCTGGCGTATGGCGCTTCATCAAGCTTGCAGAAGTCGTGGTTCAGATATTTGAAGTATCCGGCAATAGCCACCATTGCGGCATTGTCGGTCGTAAATGCTCGTTCAGGAATAAATGCTCTAAGAGAATTGTTGTGACAATATTCAGCTATTGCGTTTCTGACTCCTGAATTGGCGGAGACTCCGCCTCCGATGGCTACGGTGTTAACTCCTGTGGTCTTAACCGCTTTTTTTAGTTTTTCAAGAAGAATTTCAATAATAGTATGCTGCAATGATGCCGCGAGGTCTGCTTTATTATCTTCGATAAAATTCGGATTTGTTTTCAGATTGTCCCTTAGTGTGTATAGAAACGAGGTCTTTAATCCGCTGAAACTGTAATCAAGATTTGGAATATGTGGTTTAGCGAATTTGAACCGATTAGCGTCTCCCTCAGATGCAAGCCGGTCGATATACGGACCTCCGGGATAAGGCAGACCCATGACTTTCGCACATTTATCAAATGCTTCTCCGGCGGCATCATCAATAGTTTTGCCTATGACTTCCATGTCATACGGGCTTTTTACAGATATTAATTGTGAGTTTCCTCCTGATATCAATAGACACAGATATGGAAATTCGGGTACAGTGTCAGATTCTTCTTTTTTGACAAAATGGGACAATACATGGCCGTGAAGATGATTTACATCTACAAGCGGAATGTCCAATCCCAACGCAAGACCTTTCGCAAAGGATGTTCCAACCAGAAGTGAGCCAAGCAGCCCGGGCCCGCGAGTGAAGGCTATTGCCGAAAGATCGCGCTTATCTATGCCGGCACGTTTTATTGCAGTGTCGATAACCGGAACTATATTCTGCTGATGGGCTCTTGATGCGAGTTCCGGCACTACCCCGCCATATTCTTCATGTACTTTTTGACTTGCGATAATATTGCTTAATAGAATCCCGTCTTTTACTACTGCTGCAGAGGTGTCATCGCACGAAGATTCGATTCCAAGTATAATTGTACTCATAAAAGTCAAATTTTAAAGTGCAAACTTAACCAGAATTTTTGAAACAAGTACGTATGAGGCAAAAAAAATGCTTAATTTTGCAATAATATATGACGAGAATTTACAACATACTTAGAGCTCTGTTTGTAACGGTCTTTGTAATAGCAATAATCGGCCCGTTGGTGCTTTATGTTGTTCTTTCTGTCAGCGGAGTCCAGAGAGGAATAGGCAATATTGCCGAAAAGGAATTGAGCAATTTACTTGGTGCGGATGTAAAAATCGGGAATGTCGACTTTGCTCCGTTTAATAAACTGACACTAAAGAATGTGACGGTATGCGATTCCTTGAATGACACTATACTTTCCGTTGACAGGATTGGCGCGGGAGTTGTAATGTCAAAGCTTTTACTTAAGCGGCGAATTATATTTTCATATGCTGAGGTGCTTGGGCTTAATGTCAATATACATAGGGATTCTCTTAATTCCCCGCTTAATATTCAGCCAATTATAAACCGTTTGTCATCCAAAGATAAAACAAAACCTCCCTCTCAATATGACTTGAGAGTCAATAATATAGTTATCCGTAAAGCCAATTTGAATTATGATGTGTTATCAGAACCTCACCTGAATAGGTTTGATAAAAATCATATAAGAATTCGTGATTTGAAGGCTGATATTCTTCTGCCGAAAATAAAAAATGAGGATTATAGGATTGCTCTTAAACGTCTTGCATTGAAAGAACGGTCGGGAATATATGTAGAATCTCTTAGTGGAGATTTCGCAATTACCGATACAATGATTTCAGTTGAAAACTTCAATCTTAAATTGGCCGAGTCAAGATTTTTGCTTGGGCCTGTAGTGATGCATTATTCAGGGTTGAATAATTTGGGAAAGGAGATTTTTGAGATTCCTATTCAACTCGAATTTCTTTCAGGAACCTGCATATCAACATCTGATGTCGCTCCATTTGTGCCGAAACTTGATGGGCAAGGAGTGACATTAGCTTTGGATGGAAATATAACTGGAACGATATCAAATCTCGATATACACTCATTGCGTGCCCGTACTTTGGATAGTGGAATTGATGTGATGTTGGACGGGCATATTGCGGGACTGCCATCGATAGACAGCATGGATGTAAATCTGCCTGATTTTGAGGTGAAATTAAAACCAAGCAAGTATTTGCCGTTGATAAAATCATTTATAGGCGATAAAAATAAGACTCTTGAAATGATTTCACGTATCGGTGATTTTCAGTATCAAGGAGTTTTTGATGGAAGATTGAATGAAGCCTTTTGCAATGGACATTTTGAAACATCTATAGGGCAGATTGATATAGACGCGGCTTATAGACTTGATTCAATCCGGAATAAACGTTATTTGTTGGGGAATATTGATATCGCCTCATTTGATATCGGGAGATTGCTTGACAATAAAGATTTGGGAATTGTGTCGGCTAATATCGATGCTGATGCTGTTTTTACTAAAAATGAGATTGAGGGAGACTTTGATGTGACTCTTGATAAGTTTATATATAAAGGATATGAATATAATCATGCTACCTTCAACGGACGTATTGAAAAAAATAAGATTGACGGCTCTTTTGCGCTGAATGATGAAAATGTGAATATAAAGCTTGACGGATGGGCGGATTGCTCTGAAAAAATGCTTACTTGCGATATATCCGGACATATCAGGAATTTTAATCCAAATGCTCTTAATCTTCTAAATTTGTATCCCGGATATTCTTTAAATACGGATATTCTTGTAAATATAAAGGGAAATAATCCGGAACACGCTGATGGAAAAGCTGAACTTGCTCGGTTCAATTTTAAAAATGCCGAAGGAGAAGGCGTGGAATTAAATCGGTTTACACTATTAGCTTCTGGAACTACGACTCCGCAATTCATTGTATTGAGGTCGGATATATTTGAGGGACAGTTAACTGGCAATTATAGCTTTAAAGATATTGTTCCTGCCGGAAAGCGGTTGCTGTCAACTGTGTTTCCGTCATTATTGCCTGTTGAAGATATTAAATCTCCGGATGATAACAATCCGACAAACTTTGTGTTTAATTTTGAAATTCGGGAAAATGAAACGACTAATAATTGGCTTGAATTTTTTAAATCTCCGGTAAAACTGTTGCATCCTGTCACTATTGAAAGTTCATTGGACTATGCCGGCCGTAATTTGAAACTGACTATTGATGCTCCGTATTTGTTGAAAAAAGACAAATTTATTGACAATACATCGTTTCAGTTTAATGTTGACGGGGAGGATGGTACAGCCGATATGTATTTTACGACTTTATATCCTACAAAAAACGGAGGGGCGACTATTCATCTGACCGGACACGGAAAAAATGACGTCTTGCAGTCTCAGATTTCCTGGAATATTGACAGCAAACGGCGTTTTGACGGATTATTGAATCTATCGGCAGCTTTCAGTAAGTGTTTGTTTGGCGGTATTGATATTGGAATCGGGATTGAGAAGAGTCATTTTGTGATTAATGACACGGCATGGGTTGTTCAGCCGGCATCTATCGATATTGCCCATAATAAAATTAAGGTTAATGATATTGATGTGGGACGTTCCGGACAGTTCATTAAAATAGGAGGAATCGTTTCCGACAATCCTGATGATATTCTTACACTCGAGCTGAATGATATGAGTCTCGATTATGTGTTTGAGACGCTTGCCATAAGTAATGTGGCTTTCGGAGGTATAGCGACAGGTGATTTTTATGCACGTAATCTTATGACAAAAGAGCCTCGTCTTGAGACTCCCAATCTTCATGTGAAAGGATTTTGTTATAATCAATCACTATTGGGAGATGCGGATATAGTGAGCAGATGGGATAATGAACAAAAGGGTGTGACCATTGATGCGAATATATTGCAGCCAAACGGCAAAACGTCAACGGTAAATGGAATTATATATCCTATGGCTGAAGCATTGGATTTCAGATTTAAGGCCGATAAGCTTGCCGTCGGTTTTATGAAACCTTATATGGAGGCGTTTACTTCCTCAATAAGCGGCTACGCATCAGGAGACGCACGCTTGTATGGCACATTCAAACTGATTGACATGACAGGCGAAATATATGCCGAAGATTTGAAGATTAAGCTTGATATAACCAATACGTACTATACTACATCCGATTCGATTCATCTCACTCCCGGACGGATATCTTTTGAGGATGTGACGCTGAGAGATGAGTACGGCAATACTGCTCGGCTTGACGGATGGGTCACACATAAATGTTTTAAGGAACCGGAATTTGAATTTAAAGTTTCACAAGCCCGTAATTTCCTATGCTTTGATGTGAACGAAAAAATTAATCCCGTGTGGTATGGAAAAATATTTTGCAATGGATTTGCTCAAATAAAAGGGGTTCCGGGATTTATTGATGTCAATGTTGATATTTCGACTGCTCCGAAATCAGAGTTCACATTTGTATTGTCGGATACCGAGGCGGCAAGCGAATATACATTTATGACATTTAACGACCGTGATGCTTTAGCCGGGGATTTACTGCTATCGGTAGAAGATCCGCGAGCGGCATCAATTAAACGGTTGAAAGAACATTATGAAAAATTGCGAATTGAAGAGAGCAATCCGTCGGTATACCGTGTAAACTTGCAGGTAGAGGCAAATCCTAATGGAGAAATGGTTTTGATAATGGATCCTGAAGGTGGCGACAAAATGAAGGCCCGTGGAAATGGTAATCTGAGGTTGGAATATGATTCATCGAATGAAGATATTCTAATGTATGGGACATATACTCTGACACAAGGAAATTATAATTTCACGTTGCAGGATATTATAATAAAAGATTTTACAATTAAGCCTGGTAGCTCTATTGCGTTTCATGGAGATCCTCTTGACGCTGTGCTTGATATTCAGGCCATATATTCCGTCAATGCTAATTTAAGTGACCTTGACGAGTCATTTTTGCAAGATCGGGAGCTGACAAGAACAAATGTTCCGGTACATGCGTTGTTGAAAGTTTCTGGCGATATGCAACAGCCTGATATCAATTTTGATTTGGAATTTCCGACTCTTACTCAAGATACTTACCGTAAAGTAAAGAGTATTGTCAGCACGGAAGAAATGATGAATCGACAGATTATTTATCTTCTTGCCCTTAATCGCTTTTATACTCCAGACTATATGGCTTCTACGACAAAAGGCAATGAACTTGTTTCAGTTGCGTCATCCACCATATCGTCTCAGTTGACCTCGATGCTTGGGCAGCTCAGTGATAACTGGACAATCGCTCCTAATATAAGGAGCGATCGGGGAGATTTCAGTGATATGGAGGTTGACCTTGCTTTATCAAGTTATCTGCTTGATAACAGACTATTGTTTAATGGAAATTTTGGATATCGAGATAATGCGATGAATAATAATTCATTTATTGGCGATTTTGATTTGGAATATCTATTGAACAAGTCTGGAAATATAAGGCTGAAAGCGTATAATCGATATAATGACCAGAATTATTATTTGAGGTCGGCGCAGACTACACAAGGGGTCGGTGTCGTTTTTAAACGGGATTTCGATGATATATTCTCGTTTTGGAAACGTCTTCGCCGCAAGTACAAAAAACAAAATAATCAAAAACGGTGAATTGCTTTTTGTTTGCTGAGGATAATAAGAAAATCAGCGAAGGGGCAAGGATGGGTTAACGAGATATATTTTGTCGGTAGCTCTGGTAAGGGCAGTGTATAACCATCGGTAAAACTCCATTCCCATTGCTTCGGGCGGGATATAACCAAGATCAACGAATACATTTTTCCATTGACCGCCTTGGGCTTTGTGGCATGTCATAGCATAGGCATATTTGACTTGAAGTGCGTTAAGATAGGGGCTTTTCATTGCTTCTTCCACTCTCATACTCATAGGTTTTGATGCATCAGTATCATTGAGGACGATTTTTTCATATAAATCCAATATTTTAGAGCGAGATAATGTCGCATCATCGCTGACAAGCGTATCAAGCATTATTTTGCAGTCGAAGGTTATTTCTCGGTCAACAAGCTTTAACTTTACGTCAGCAAATCGCAATCCGTGTTTTGTTTCAGAGCCGTAAACTTTCTCGACTGCGACGGTGTCCCCGTTTGCTATAAAGTCAAGGTGTTTTATTCCTTTTGCCCAATAATAATTATTTTTGGCAATGAGAAGCAAATCTTCATTGTTAAGCTCTTCTTCACAATAAAGAATCCGTGACCGTATTTCTAAATTAAATTTAGTAGCCCGCATATTGGAACG
Organism: uncultured Muribaculum sp.; assembly: GCA_964651105.1. Classification (GTDB taxonomy): domain Bacteria; phylum Bacteroidota; class Bacteroidia; order Bacteroidales; family Muribaculaceae; genus Muribaculum. The sequence goes on from CAZYXN010000084.1 coordinate 11,974, forward strand.
GGTGATCAGAATCGTTTCTCTGATGCTGTCTTGAGTATATGCGGAAGATAACGCGTCTTCCAAGTCTTCTCCTCTGACAGGAATCATGTCACTGAAAGGAGTGACAGTAAGTATCGGTTTCGGAAGTTCCGGCAATTTCATAGCCCGACGAAGACGTGTCGCGTTGAACAATATTCCCGAATCTGACGCTTGTCTGACTGTCGCAGTTATGGTCGCTTTGCTGACTCTTAGACCGATAGACTTAAGCTCTTTGACGCTCATCGCCGGACTTTCTTCGCATCCGACCGGAGGAAGCTGTGCGATATCGCCGATGAGAATTAACCGGCAATTAATTCCTGAATAGACGTAGTGGACTAAATCTTCGAGTAGATTGCTGTCATCTGATTCTCCTCCGATCATAGAGGCTTCAT
>CAZYXN010000085.1:0-12339 GCA_964651105.1 uncultured Muribaculum sp.
GAGGGGCAGGCGAAGAACGCCGCCGCTGGCTCGATATGATAATATCTCAGGCCGATTCGGTCTATCTTGACGAACTGATACGCTATAACCGCTGCCTGGAACAGCGCAACAAATTGTTGCGCGACCATGTTGTCGATGTCTCGCTGTATATTGCGTTGGAAATGCAGATGGAGCGGGCGGCGCAATATCTCATATCGTCGCGTGAACGTTATGTGGCCGATATCGCCGGCATATTCAATAGATATTATAATGACATCGCCGGTTCCGGCGAATCGGTGACGCTGGCTTATCATAGCGGGATTGAAGATTCGGGAATGTCGCTTATGGACTCTTTTGACCGTAATCGTCATCGTGACGAGCTCATCGGACACACGACCGTCGGGCCGCATCGTGATGACATCGAGATGCTCATCGACGGAATGCCTATGAGGCGTGTGGCTTCCCAGGGACAATGCAAGACATATGTCATCACGTTGCGTCTCGCGCAATATGATTTTCTGAAAGGGGTGAGCGGAATGATGCCGCTTCTGCTTCTTGATGATATCTTTGACAAACTTGACGCATCCCGCGTTGAAAGAATAATGGAGATTGTGACACGTGATGAGTTCGGACAGATATTTATCACTGACACCAACCGTATGCATCTCGATGAAATTATGCGGCGCACTCGTGGAGACTACCGTATGTGGCTCGTTGAAAACGGATCGCTGACTCCAATCGAATAGTCATGAAAAGAACAGAACCAAAGCTGATTGTCGATATAATCCGTGAAAGTCTGGAGCGTGATGGAATAGAATCGCGTTTCAACGAGCAGCGTGCAGCTTATCTGTGGGGGGATGTTGTCGGTCCGGGAGTCAATCGCTACACTACGCGTAGATATGTCGAACATGGCGTGTTGCATGTTTTCCTGTCATCTGCATCTTTAAAACAGGAACTTTCGTTTATGCGTCAGGCCATTATAAAGTCGCTGAATGCCGCTGTCGGAACAGCCGTGATTAACGACATAGTTTTGCATTAGCCCCGTCGTTAAGTAGATATAACGTTACTTTTCTTATAAATATATTTAAATTCTTAGTCGTATTGGCATATTTCTGTTACATTGTGCAATTAAATCCGATATTTTTTGTATATCTTTGTGAAATGGAACTTTGAGTTCCGTCAAACCAGTCGTGGTAATTAGTAATTTGTGTGTAACTGCTTAAAATTTGAACGATGAAGCGTAATATTGTCACGTTCTTGCCGATAGCTATTATTGTAGCTTTCGGGTTGATTTTTTCAAACGATTTGTCTGCTAAGAAAAAGGCTGCCGCTTTGCCGAAGGTGGAGTTGAAAGGAGCGGCCAAAGACAGTGCCGATTTTCATAAGACATTGGATGAGGCCAAGGTGTATAAGGGAATGTTCAATGCCTATATGGACAAAAAAGGCAAATTGACATTTGAACTTCCTGACAGCGCTTTTTCTCATACATACCTGTTGGTCAATCGTGTCAACAGTCTGTCGCAGACCGATGATTACGTCGCCGGTCAGATGGCAAGCTCGCCGATACTTATTAACTTTACCCGTGACGATAACAATGTTTACCTTCATTTGCTTCGTTCGACAAATGTGGTGAATGATGATGACCCGATAAAAGCTTCATTTGACCGTAATATGATGAATCCCGTTTTGAAAGGATTCAAGATTTCCCATAAAGAGAATGGAAAGGTGTTCATTGATGTCACTAACTTTTTTGGAGGAAATGAAAAAATCATTTCTCCTATTAAGGAGTCCAATCCATTGCTTAAGGTATTCGGAGGCAGGGATGGAATCAAGGGAACCTTCTATTCCGACGGTTCAGCCATCACATCGGTGAAATCGTTTCCTGAAAATATTGAAATCGAGAGCCGCCTCGCATACACTACACCTGAAGCTACTATGCCTTACACTGTGGTGATGTCGCGTTCTATCCTGCGTCTTCCCGATGATCCCATGCCCGCAAGACTTCATGATAAGAGAGTGGGATATTTCTCCGAACTGAAAAATCTTTATTCATCCAGCCTTGACGGAACTAAAGGTTACGAAATCATCACCCGTCATCGTCTTGAACCGAAAGATGAGGAGAGGGATGCTTATTTTGCAGGGAAACTTGTCGAGCCTAAGAAGAAGATTGTGTTTTATGTGGATTCCGCATTTCCCGAGAAATGGCGTGGAGCTGTTAAGGAAGGCATTGAATATTGGAACACTGCATTTGAAGCTGCCGGATTCAAGAATGCCATAGAAGCTCGCGATTATCCGAAAGATGATCCGAATTTTGACCCTGACGACATACGTTATTTCTGTATACGTTATTGTGTAACTCCTACTGCAAACGCTATGGGGCCGTCATATACCGACCCGCGTACAGGTGAAATTCTCGGCGCTGATGTGATATGGTACCACAATATCTTGAAGCTTGTGCATGATTGGCGTTTTGCCCAGACTGCGGCTGTCGACCCTAGTGTTCGCGCCAAGGTTTTTGCCGATTCGGTCATGTATCAGTCTCTTACTTATGTGGCTGCCCACGAAGTCGGCCATTGTTTAGGACTTATGCATAACATGGGCGCGTCTCATGCTTTCACTATTGATAATCTGCGCGATCCTGAATTTACACAAAAACATGGAACGACTCCAAGCATCATGGATTATGCCCGCAATAATTACGTCGCTCAGCCGGGCGATCTTGAACGCGGTGTGAAACTGACCCCTCCTCCTGTCGGCGTTTACGATATTTATGCGATTAATTGGGGTTACCGTCTTATTCCAGGAGCAAAGACAATGGAAGATGAGAAGCCTGTTCTTGACCGATGGATTCGTGAAAAGGCCGATGATCCTATGTATGAATTCGGAGCACAGCAATTCCTTGGATTGGTTGACCCCACTGATCAGACAGAGGATCTGGGTAACGACCATATCAAGGCCGGTGATATGGCGATTTCCAATCTTAAGATTATCATGAATAATTTTGAAGACTGGGCAGGCGAGAAAGGCGAATATTATGAACCTTTGTCATCTTCTTATGAAGCTGTAGTACGCCAATATCTGCGTCATGTAGGCCATGTATACCCTTATATAGGCGGTGTTGAATTTAAAGAAATTCGTCAAGGCGATAATCGTCCCGCCCGTAATTTTATCCCTAAAGCCAAACAGAAAGAGGCGTTGGCTTGGCTGCTTAATCAGGCCCGCACTTGCGACTGGCTTGAGCCGAAAGACCTTGTTGCCAAGTTTGACGAGCCATATCAGTGGAAGGATAAAATGCAGCGCAACATTGTTTCGTGTCTGTTTATCTCGACAAATCTGCAGCGTATAAAAGAGAGCGGAGAAGCCGATCAGAAGAATAACTATCTCCTGGCTGACTATATGAACGACGCTTTCCGTGGGGTGTTTGATGCCACTTATAAGAATAAATCTCTTAATGCGACAGAACGTACGATGCAATGTCAGGCGATTGATGTATTTACGCTTTATTCCGGTCTTAAGCCTAAAGAATCAAAGAGCAGCTCCAAGGCTATTGCCGCAACCGATGAGTTTGTCATGACTCTTGCTGAAAGCACTGTTCCCGAATTGCCATGCAGCATGTCGCCCGTATGTCTTGAAGATGGAAGCAAGTCGTTTGTCCGTATTCTTCTTAATCAGCAGGCTATGCCGCTCAATGAGCTTCGTCCTATGATGACTGCCCAGCTTCGTAAAGTTCTTGCTCTCTATAAGTCAAAACGCGCGGTAGCCCCCGATGCTTCTACCCGTGATTTTTATGACTATCAGATTCACGTGATTAATAATGTGCTTACTAATAAATAACTTTACATGAGATATATATTATTATCATTAATTCTTTCGGCATTCTCGCTGTGCTTGTCGGCTCAGTCGGGTAGTACCCGACTGTTCCATGGAACAGTCGTAGACGAGACAGGTGAGGCGCTGATCGGAGCTACTGTCAAAGAAGATGGCACTGTCAACGCGACAGCCACCGATATTGAGGGTAAATATGCATTGCGTCTTCCGGAAGGAAAGAATGTAAAACTTACAATAACCTATGTAGGCTATACCGCAGCGGTTGTGGATGTCGCCCCGGGACAAAACAATATCAAGACCGTTCTTCATGTCGCCGCCAATGATATTGATGAAATCGTTGTAATCGGATATGGCTCGGCAAAGAAAAGTTCTTTGACTTCATCTGTCGAAGTTATTTCAGGAGACGAGCTTGTCCGTATTCCGGCCATGAATGTTGACGAAACTCTTGCCGGACAGGTTCCGGGAGTAGGTGTGATGAGTATTTCCGGCGATCCATCGTCTCCGCGTGAGGCTTCGATAAGTATTCGTGGAAACAGCGATCCGTTGTTGGTCATTGATGGCGTGCCGCGTCTGGGAACTAACACATCTGATGGAGAAATGCGTCTCAGCGACCTTAATCCTGACGATATCGAAAGTATCTCAATACTGAAAGATGCCGCAGCTGCGGCAGTCTATGGAGCCCGTGCCGCCAACGGTGTTATTCTCGTCCAGACAAAACGAGGAAACAACGAAGGGCGCGCAAAGGTGAATTTCCGAGGACAATACAATCTCCAAGAAGCTACCTACTTGCCTAAATTCCTTGACAGCTATAAGTTTGCCGAGTTATACAATCGTGCGGTGGAGGCTTCCGGCAGTGATGTCTATACACCCTATGACTTGTCGCTTCTTGACTCCAACCCTAATGTTTACGGCAATGAGAACATGCTTGACCATCTTAACAAGTGGGGCCATTCCCAGCGTTATTCCCTTTCTATCTCGGGAGGTGTTAAATCTATCCGCTATTTTGTTTCGGGGGGTTATACTAACGCTAAAGGCCTCTATGCCAATGTGAGCCGTGACCGTTATAATTATGCGGTGAAACTTGATGCCGAAATATTTCCCGGACTGACCGCCCAGGTGGATCTTAATGGAACTGTTTCCGCCAACAAGACTCCAAGCTATTCAACCATTGACGCTGCATATAATTTCTCTCCGATTCAGGTGCTTCGGTTTACCGACGGTAATCTGGCAAGCATCGACGGCGCCAATCCTTTGATTAACGTATATGGCCTTGGCGGCTATGAGAAGATAAATACCGATATGCATACGGTCAATGCCATTCTCAGGTATCGGATTCCCTGTATAGACGGGCTTCAGATATATGTGAAAGGCACTATGGATTTTAATCATCAGAATACTACAGACTTCAGCAAACCGGTGCCGTTGTATATTTATGATGAAGCGACCGGTGTTACGACAGTTGACGAAAAGACGGTATATCCTAAAGCCAAAATCTCTATGGAGGATTATCACCAGAGTGTCAACAATAAGCTTATTGAGGCCGGAGTCAGCTACGATCACACGTTTGGAGGCAAGCACGCGGTCACCGGAATGTTTGTCGCCAATTATCAGGACTATAAAAACAAATATCTCAGAGGGGAAAACCGCAATATGCCCGGCGCATATCCGGAAGTGATTGGAAACGCTTCCGACAATGTGTTTATTTCGGGTAATGAATATTACAGCGAACGTGCTTCGCTTGTGGGGCGCGCTACTTATGGATTTGATTCGCGGTATTTCGTGGAATTCAGTTTCCGAGTGGACGGTTCGACACGTTTCCATCCCGACAATCGCTGGGGCTTTTTCCCTACCGCTTCCGCTTCATGGGTTTTATCTAATGAGAAATTCTTTAAAAATATTTCCCCGGCGGCGATTTCGTTTGCGAAATTGCGCGGTTCGTTCGGTATACTTGGCGATGACGGCAGCATAAGCGATTTCAGCTATTTGCGTCAATATATTTTCAGTCCGAATGGCGGTTATCAGATAGGAGGTAACTTTTCTCCTGGAATTGTAAACAGTACCGGCAACTACCCCAATCCTGACATCCGGTGGGGTAAATCGAAAGATTTCAACATAGGACTCGATTTAGGATTCTGGGACAACCGGTTCTCTATGACAGGGGAATATTTTGAACGCCGTCGAACCAATATGGTGACAGGCGCGCAAGCTTATCTTTTCCCGCCCTCAGTAGGAGTGGGCGGCGCGGTTCCGTCGGTAAATATCGGCACGGTTCGTTATCGCGGATGGGATTTGTCGTTCAAGCATCTTAACACGATAGGCAATTTGAAATATCATGTCACATTGAATATGTCGCGCACGACTGACAAGGTGCTTGATTGGGGCGATGAATCCGCGCAATTGCCTAACCTTCGACGAAAAGGACACAGCTACACGTCAAGTTTGATGTATAAAGCCGACGGCCTTTTCCAAAGTTATGAAGAAATTGCTCAATGGCCGGTTGATCAGGATGGCCAAGGCAATTCCTCGCTCGCTCCAGGTGATATTAAATATCTCGATCTTGACGGAGATAATGTGTTGACATCTAACGACAGGGAATGGGTGAAATCCTCGCGGCGCCCTGATTTGAACTATGGTATCGGACTTGGCGCTGAATACTGCGGAGTTTATTTTAATGCACAGTTCCAGGGTGTCGCCGGATATAATCAGGTGATCAATGAGGTCTATTCTCTTGAGAGCCGCACTCTTCAGCGTTTCCAGGATTATCATTATAATAATACATGGACTCCTGAAAATCCCAATGCCGATTATCCGCGAGTCAAGTTTACGTCAAGTACTGACAATAATCGCAAATCAAGCACATTCTGGTTGAAGAAATGTGATTTCGTACGTCTGAAATCTCTGTCGATAGGATACCGTTTCCCGTCCAGAATGTTGCGTAAAGCTCGTATATCGACGCTTGACGTAGCCTTGCAGGGGGGTAATCTCTTTACCATTTCATCTTTGGACAACAACATGGATCCCGAATCATTGCGCGGTTATCCCTTGGCCCGCACCTACGGGGTGACAGTCAACTTTGGATTTTGAATTTTGCAAAAACGACAAGCAATTATAAATATGAAATTACTTAAATATATATTTCCGGCGGTGATTCTCTCTTTAGGCATGACTTCATGTGATGACATATTCAGAGATCAGCCCAACGACAAGCTCTCTCCTGATATCATATGGGACAATGAGTTGCTTGTCAATGAATATGTGTTGCCATGGTATCGCCATATGGATAACGGTTTTTCCAATTTGGTGACCACCATTATGTCAGGCCTTGGCTCGGAATATGATCCATGGTATGGCGACCAGCTTACTGTAGGACGGCGCACCTGGTATCAGACTGATTATGGCAATATACTGAAGAGCCAGCAGTCGATGATAAATACCCGAGGACGCACCACTTGGATCAGTGCCTATACCGAGATTGCGTCAATCAACACATTGTTGGAGAATGAAAGCAAATTGCCGGCTAAAATTCGTGACCGTGTCATGGGTGAGGCTCATTTCTTCCGTGCTTATTATTACTATAAACTTCTTCTTCGTTTTGGCGGTCCGTTGCTGATAGACCGCACTTTCAATCCTCTCAAAGATCCTGTGAAATTCCCTCGCGCGTCTTATGAGGAGATGGTGCGATTCATTTCCGACGAGGCGGAAAAGGCTTCATGGCTGCTTGAGCCGGTGAATACTGCTGATAATGCAGGACGCCCTACTCGTGGAGCCGCTTTGATGCTTAAAGCCAAAACCTTTTTCTGGGTTGCCGGTGAACATTTCCAGAATCAGGAGAAGCCGTATCTCGGATTTCCTGACGACCGGTCGAGTGAAATGCTTGATTCGGCTGCAAAAGTCTATGACCGCATTATGGATTTGAACGTTTACAATCTTGTCGAGATTCCTGACAATACCAAAGACGGGACGATTGCCGCATACCGCAGTATATTCCTTACTAAAAACTCGGTGGAGTCTATCTGGGAAGTGCAGCATTCCGATGACGGCAATATCGATACTGGCAATGGGCACAAGCTTGACCGCGAGGCGGCTCCTCCGTCGGCCGGCGGAACTATCGCCGCATATAATCCGACACAGAACCATGTCGATGAATATCGCATGGAGAATGGCAAGCGTATAGATGAGGCCGGTTCCGGTTATGACCGTAACAATCCTTACGAAGGGCGTGACTGGCGTTTTTATGCCAACATCCTTTATGACGGAGCCGAATGGAAAGGGAAGACTTTGGATATTCATTATACTGTTGTTGACGGAACAGAAGTCCCCGGAGAAGACTTGACTCCTTATGGCACTTCGGAAGAGGCGGCTGTCTCACGCACTGGCTATTATATGGCGAAATTCTGCAATGAGCGTCAGACTATTGATAATGACGGCACTTATGCCAGTTCACAGAACTGCATCCTGTGGCGTTTTGCCGAGCTGCTCCTTGATTATGCTGAAATCGACTTCAAAAAAGGCCGTACTGCCGACGCTCTCGCTAAGATAAATCGTATCCGTGAACGTGTGCATATGCCCCCTCTCGCTTCCATCACATGGGATGACATCACCAATGAGCGCAGAGTGGAGCTTGCATTTGAGAAAACCACTTATTGGGACATGCTTCGTTATAACGAGGCTGAACGTCGTATGACTGGAACGACCAATCCGCTTTACGGTGTGAAGATTGTGTATAACGCCGACGGTACTAAACGCATCTCTAATCCGACGGTCAACGGACGTAATACTGTTGTGCGTTATTTCCGTGCCCGCCAGTACTATTATCCGATTGACTGGGATGACATGCGCTATCATGAAGTGGAACAAAATCCGGAATGGGTTGAAATGTAATATATAATTTATTAATAAAAGTAAATAAGGTAGTTATGAAGAAATTTTTATTGACGATTTCTGCGTTTGCGACATTTGTGGGAATGTCGGCGCAAGCGACTTACAACTATTTTGATGCCGCTGATGTTGATGCTGATGGCTGGCTGTGGTTTGACACTCAAGCAAAGATTGATAAATATGTCGGTTTTCCCGGAATGGGCGCCAATCCTAAAATCATGCTCTATACCGCTACGTGGGCTGACAAAAACGGAGAATATGCCGAGCCGGAATGTAATCCGACTGTGGCAGGATGGAATGCCGCAGGCGAGCTTGGCGGAGCGGGAGCAAAGACGGGCGCTATTATGCTGCCCACCAGTGATCCGGAGGTCTCTGATATTATTAACGATGATCCTAAAGGCGGGGGTATAATGCTTTGGCTGCCTGATTGCGCGGAATTCGATTTGTTTGTGTCCACTTCCAATAATGTCATTATCCCTGCTGTGAAAGGCGCAAAAGGGTGGCAGCCAGATGTGGATTGCGGAGTAATCTGCATATATACGGCAAGAAAATTATTTGGCCGAGGCGGCCCGTTGGCGGAAACATCGCAATATGAATGGAAAAACATCCAGTCATTGAGTAATACAGGTTTGAATCTTTCTATCGCCTCTAAAGAGAAAGTAACCGGCTTGGTTCGTAATAATATGAAACATCCGTTGTATATCCATGGAATCAAGGTTTTGACTTACACTAAGTCATCAGATTCATCGGCCGGTATCGATGATGTGGTTGACGGTTCTGTTTTTCAGCTCTCTTTTAACGGAAAAGAGGTATATGCCACCGAAAACGCCGCTATCAGTGTTTACTCGGTTGCCGGTTCTAAGGTGGCCGAAGTCAATGGAGCGAGCGTATCTCTTGAAAATCTCGCTCCGGGCGCTTATGTGGTTAAGGCTGTATCAGGAAACGGAGCCGCTACAATCAAAGTCGTACGTTAATATTCCTTAGATATGAGACAGGCTATTCTGTCATTATTGCTGTTAACGACATTATCCACGTTTGCCGTCGATAAGATGGCAAACGTGGTTTGCTTTGTCCAGTTTTCCGACCAGTCAGCCGATACATGGAAGCATGATTTCGATTATTACGAGAAGATGTTCAATGATGGCTCGGCAGGAGCTAATTCGGTACGCAATTATTTCCATGATGTCAGTTACGGTAAAATGGACTGGACCTCCACTATCGTGAGAACTATTCATGTCGACACCCGTAAACGCACACAATTGTGTAAGCAGTCGTCGACGGCTCCTGACGGTTATTCCAATTATGTGATTGCGACCATGCTTCTTGAACCGGCGTTTGTCGCCGATGTTTGCAAGACAATCGAAGGATTGATTCCTGATGATGTTGAGTTGGACTGCAACGGCGACGGCAAAGTCGATAATCTTACTCTGATTGTATGCGGAAATTCTGAAATAAGCAGTTCCAATAATCTTCTTTGGCCCGCTAACAATGTTCCTACCTTTTCGACCGCGTCAATCAAAGGTAAAAAAATAGGCAACTACCTGAAAGTGTTTGACGGAGCTAACGGATATAAGAGCCTTCGTCCGCAGGAAATAAATACCGGGGTGTTATGTCATGAGATGATGCACACCTTAAATGCTTTCGACTTATATACAAGCGGCTCTTCTTCTGCCAATCCGGTAGGAGTGTGGGATCTTATGAGCGACAATCAGACCGTGCCGCAGGGTATGACAGCTTATATGCGTAAAGCTTACGGCGGATGGATTGCTGACTTGAAGCAGCTTACCGAGGATGGCGAATATGTCGTGGCTACGATCGATTCAAAAACGTCGGAAAATGTGGCATATAAAATCGTGCCCAATTCATCAAGGACCGAATATTTCATGGTCGAATACCGCAGTCGTGAGAGTCAATGGGACAAAGGGCTCCCTAATGACGGATTGCTGGTGTATCGTGTGAAAGAATCGATAGAAGGCAATCTGGGAGGAAACGACTATGAATTGTATGTATTCCGTCCTGGTGGAGCCGTAGACAAGGAGGGTATTTTGGTAAAGGCTCCGCTTGGCGCGTCGACCGGACGTCAGTCGTTTGGCGCTGACGGAGATTCGGATTATCCGTTTTATTCTGACGGCACACGTGCTCAGTTTGCGATAACTGATGTCAAAGCCGTTGATGGCGGAATGCAATTCAGACTGTCATTTGGAAGCGCTTCGATTGAAGACTCTTTTGCCGATGGCGAGACATTGTCATATGATGCCGTCTCCGGGACGCTGATCGCACCGGGTGCGGTGTCGATTGAAGTATACTCTATTGCCGGAACACGGATTGAGTCGATTGCCGATGCCGCTCCGGGCATATATATTGCCCGTGCGGTTTATCCGTCAGGAGTGAAGACATTAAAATTCCGTAAATAACGGTTGATTGATGATAAATGAAACCACATAGGCGCCTATGTGGTTTCATGATATTTTCTGTATTAGTAAAAGGATTTAGTTAGGAATTTCTTTCAGGTATTGCTTGGCGTTTATAGTAAAATTTATTAAGTTTGCTAAAATTATTAACCAACTAACCTACCAAAATTTACTATGACACCTGAAGAACTCAAAACGCTCCAGGAGCGTGGCATCTCTCCCGAAGTATTTGAAGCGCAAATACGACGGTTTCAAACCGGATTCCCTTATCTGAAAATTATAGATTCCGCCCGTGTGGGCAACGGCATTACCAGTCTTGATGATGAAGAGCGGCAGAAGGCTGTCGACCGTTGGTCCCGTTTCCTTAACGACGGCGGTCAGGTATATAAGTTTGTGCCGGCATCGGGAGCCGCGTCGCGTATGTTCAAGGCTCTGTTTGAATTCCTTGACGGGGAGAGCGATACCCCTAAAACCGGAAGCCCTGTGGAACAGTTTATCGCCCAATTGCGCAATTTCGCATTCTATGATGAATTGAACGAAGTGAGCAAGAAGCTTTATAATGCCGATTTGGACAATCTTGTTGAGAACGGTCGTAATAAGGATATCGTGGCGGCTCTGTTGGGAAAAGAGGGACTTAATTACGGCAATCTGCCTAAAGGATTGCTGAAGTTCCACGCATATGCCGAAGGTTCCCGCACTCCGCTTGAAGAGCATCTTGTGGAAGGGGCGCAGACGGCAACCAACAGTGACGGCATAGTTAACCTTCACTTTACCGTGTCGCCTGAGCACCGTGCTTTGTTTGAGAAGAAAATCGCCGACGCGCTTCCTGCAATGGAGAAACGTTTTGGCGTGAAATACAATATCAGCCTTTCAGAGCAGAAAAAGTCGACCGACACTGTGGCTGTGAATCCTGATAATACTCCGTTTATGGACAACGGACATCTCTTGTTCCGTCCGGGCGGTCACGGCGCCTTGATTGAAAATCTTAATGACATCGATTCTGCGGTGGTGTTTATCAAGAATATTGACAACGTGGTTCCCGATTCTCAGCGTGAAGCGACTATCGCATACAAGAAAGTGATTGCCGGATATCTTATCGAGATTCATGACAAGATTGAAAAATATCTTGACATGATAAATACCGGAAAATACACGATTGATGATGTGAGAGAAATGATTGCGTTTATGCATAATGTGCTGAATATCCGCGATGAGAAGATGAAACATCTTGAGGACGTCGATC
>CAZYXN010000086.1:0-12197 GCA_964651105.1 uncultured Muribaculum sp.
ATGCTCTTGAACAGGCTTCCTGCAAATTAACAATCGTTATGAAACACCCTCTAAATATCTGGCTGGAATACTTTTAGCAGCTCTTATTGGTATTGTCCTCGTTTTTATCATTTCGATAATCAGAGATGTTTGAGCTATGAAAATTCAGGATATAAAGAAGTCTGTATTTTCAGTTTTGGAGCCTTTTGCAACATCCAATGGGTTCAAGGCCGTCAAAAGTAGATTTGCATTAAGCCGGAAAATTGGCAACAGAACTGATGAAATATGGTTTACTACAAATTCATGGGGATTTGAGGTTCATCTCTTTCCTTATGTCGGTGTGGATTTTATGGATATAACTGCCATCTGCAACACCTGTGGTTTCCATTTGAATCATTCAGCATTTATAAATCTGAGATTGCTTCAGGAAATAAAATCTAATGGCTTTAATCCGGATTTGCGATGGCAAATGCAAGTAAAAAAGACAGATAGATTTATTTATTCTATCAGATTATGAGCCCAGTTATAGTCTTCTTGAAAATGGAATGAACTCATTACTTCCTCTTGCATTGGATTTCCTTTCTCAACATGATAGTATTGACACAATAGACAAGCTATTTAATATGCTACCGATAGAACAACATAGCCCATATTGTTCCGGTCTTGATACTCATTGTATGGTTGGTCTAATATCTGCCAAGCTATCAAATAATCCTCACTACTAGAACATTAAACAAATGTATAAAAGAATTGTAAAGCAAGAAGATTTTACAGACGAGATGAAGTCCTCATTCTCTCAATTAACCGTCTATCTTGACAATTATGAAACTGACCGAAAAACGAATTGACATATACCCAAGTATATGGCGGGTGATTGGTTTTACACTGATCTGCTTGTTGTTTGTTGTTGGAGGGTTCTTTATGACAAACAATCCTCGTGTCGGCGTAGATAAATACATAGGTTATATTGGGATGGCGTTTTTCTCTTTCGGGGTGATTGTCGGGATAGGCTGGCTGGTATTGATTGCGATGCGGAAACCGCTTGCAAGGATATTTGATGACCGGCTCGAATATTTGATACCAGCAAAGATTAAATATGAGATTATTCCCTTTTTGAGTGTTGAGATATTTGTCATAACAAAAGTTGGAGGTGCAAAAATCATTAGGGCGGATTACTTGACCGGAGGTGGGAAAAACACTGGAATTATGAATACTCTTGTGCCAGTCGGTAAAGTAAGCGACATACTGAATGATAAACTTGAACGCTATTGGAAACAACCGATATTATCACAAAAATTAGACCAAGTGTCGGTTACTCATTATCTCAAATCAATGGGAATCGAATCGTGGCGATTTGGATTTGATACAACCGGCAAAACCGACTGCGTTGTAGTAATGGGAGATGACAACACATATAAACTTGTTTATATCGACGATAGAGGTATACCTAAAACACTGAGCAATCATCTTACTGAAAACGATGCTTGCCATGCGTTGCTTGAAAACTTTATCGAGGAAGAAGCCTTCAAATCCAAATACGGTGTGAAATGAAATCTGACAGCAAGATATACAGGTTTTTCTTTGGGAAACGTGGTGAGACTCGTTTGCCATTTGGTGTTATGCTGGTGATTCTTGTGCCTTTCCTCATTGTTGGTCTATATTTCCAGAATCGGAAATATAATGCTCTGTCTGCAAATCCGGTTTTTACATCAACCAAGGTGTCAGATGTAACCAGCATCGGTAATAGTGGACCTATTATAAAATATCGTTTTACTGTGAGTGGTACCGTATATGATGGTAGCGCTCATGCCAACGGTATTGCTGTAGGCGACAGTATAGGTGTGGTGTATCAGAAGGACAATCCTAAAAACAATATGACGGTGTTTGAATATTATGATGGGCCAGAGTTTGTATTTGTCATAATATTTGTAATTGTTGCAATTGTTTTGGCTGTATATCGTTGGCTTAGAATCAATCGAAAATATAACGACCGATGCCCGGAGTTGGATTTATCCGGAAAGTGTATGATATATCGCACCGACAAGGAGTACATATTTGTCACAGTATATTTTGTCAACTCAAGTTATCCGATTAAATTCTTGCCTCTTGACTGCGATAACGGGGCGTTTGAGAATACTCTGACTGATATTTTCTATGCAAGTCAGTATGACAAATACACCGAAATAAGGGCATCCGAGCTAATCAAAGCGATGAAACAACGCTCATGGCGACAACTCTATATGCACTGTACAAGTGTTCTTGTGACCCACGATAGCCATCGACTAAAAATACTGCCAACCCGAAAATCCACCGACAAAGGTCTTGATTGGGATTATAACCGAGAATTGTCTTTTGCACTTGACGGTGCCTCTTGGAAAGATATTATCAACTCAATCAGAAAACTCCTTGAAAATAATGAACCCAACCGATAAACGATTTTGGAATTGGCACACTCTTATCATAGTATTGATTATCGCAATATTGTTTGCGAGTATTGTGCTTTTAAAAAGATACGTAACAACTGATACCGCTGATATAGAGCGTGCAGGAAATAAAATTATCGGAATGATTGATGATTTTCAAAAAAGAAATAACCGGCTGCCAGTTAGTCTTAATGAGTTGGGAGGTCCTTTCACGGATAGGAACGAGACACACGAATATCGGGGTTATCTGTTTTATTATGAACCTACTAAAGACGGACACTATTGGCTTACAGTTACGTTTGGCCCAGATGAGAATTATAGCTATTATTCACAGCGGAAATACTGGATATGGGATTATGACCAAAACCTGACAGCGGAAAGGCAAGAAGAACTGTTCAATGAAGTGTTCCAATCGTATAAGCCCGTATGGAAATATGATAGTATCCGTGCAAACACAGACAGCATCAATACAATCTATCCGTCTGCTCCGGATTCGCTGATTTACTGCCGTCAATACTATGAGGGCGGGAAACTTGCGGCAGAAGGATGGATGCTCCATGATTGGAATAGAGAAGGAGACTACACAGATAATATCAGGACATGGAAGTATTACACACGCGATGGCATAATGATAGAAAAGCAGTGGCCGTTAAAATAATATCGAGCGGACGGAAGCACCATCGGTTCTCAGAATTTTATAGGCAAAGATGAATATCTTAAAAGAAAAAACAATTGCATTACACTCCCCGACATCCATAGCTCCTGACCGGACTAAGGCCGGCTCTGTATATAACCGTTTTTAATGAGCATTTTAATTTTTGGCTGTTTATAGAAAAATGCGTATTTTCGCATAACCAATTTCGATATGCGTCATTTTACTCCATTCACATTAAATATCAAAGGACAGCTTTTCAACATAAACCGTCCTCAAATCATGGGTATCATCAATGTTACTCCTGATTCATTTTTTTCATTATCGCGTACTGAAAACAAAGAAGATATCAAAGCGCGTGTTTTAAAAATGATTTCAGCCGGAGTAGACATGATTGACCTTGGGGCATATTCCTCAAGACCCGGAGCAGCCGACGTATCTCCGGAAGAAGAGCTCAGGCGTCTTGAACAAGGAATTGAAGCGATTCGATCTGTGACCAATGATATTCCGATAAGTATTGACACATTCAGAGCAAAAGTTGCCGACATCGCCGTAACTCAGCTCGGAGCTGATATGATAAATGATATTTCAGGCGGTCAGATTGATTCCGAAATGGATGAAACCATAGCAAAATTGAATGTTCCATATATTCTCATGCATATGCGCGGGACTCCCGCTACCATGGGCAATCTCACTGACTATGAAGATGTGACCGCCGACGTGCTTGCGGCTCTCGGAGCGAAAATCAACAATCTGTCCTTATTAGGAGTGAACGATATAATTATCGACCCCGGATTCGGCTTTGCCAAAACAGTAGAACAGAATTATGAACTTCTGCGTAATCTTGAAGTGTTTCATATTCTCGAACGGCCGCTTCTTGTAGGTGTGTCAAGAAAATCCATGATATACCGTCCGCTTGAGACAACTCCCGAAAACGCATTGACCGGAACGATAGCCGTCAATACCATTGCTTTATGCAAAGGCACGTCAATACTCCGCGTCCATGATGTAAAGGAAGCTGTTGAGACCAGAAAAATTGTTGAATTGACTTATCCCGACCATTTATCATGACACCATTTGGAATAAAAGACGCACTTGACATAATTATAGTGGCGATGCTGCTATATTACCTTTATAAAATTATGAAGGAGTCGGGCACAATCAATATTTTCTTTGGAGTTCTCGCCTTTATAATCGTATGGGTAGTAGCTTCAGAAATATTTGAAATGCGCCTGATCGGGACAATACTGGACAAAGTAATGTCAATCGGCTTAATTATTCTTGTCATCCTGTTTCAAGACCAGATTAAGCGTTTTCTTGTCGAACTCGGCAATCATAACCGTTGGAAATTCCTCCGGAATCTTTTTCGGCATCATCGAGCCGGAGCATCTCATGATGACGACCGGCGCAAATGGGTGATGCCCATTGTATATGCCTGCATGTCCATGTCCAAATCAAAAACCGGAGCTCTCATCGTTATCGAACAGTCAATCCCTTTGGAAAATTATGAGAAAACCGGAGATATGATTGACGCGACAATCAATTCCCGGCTTATAGAAAACATATTTTTCAAAAACTCACCTCTACATGACGGAGCCTTGATAATAGCCCATGACAGAATGAAAGCCGCAGGTTGCATTTTGCCCGTAAGCCATGACACAAGTATTCCAAGATCAATGGGACTACGCCATCGCTCTGCGTTAGGCATAAGCCAGGCGACCGATGCCGCTGCAATTGTCGTAAGCGAAGAGACGGGCAACATATCCTATGCCTACAAGGGGAAGATAACATCACGGCTGTCATCTACCGATCTCGAACACCGCCTGTCCAGGCTTGTACAAGACGAATGACAACATTGTTATCCGCAACAGGAATCATCATTCCTTTTCCGGGAAATTTCCTCACAATCTTCTTTACAGCTGTCGCATAGCGGACATCCTTGGCATTCCACTCTGTCGGAATGATGCTTGCGATAATGGTTCAATTGCTTGATACGCATGATAAAAAACACGCACGCGCATATCACAATCAATCCCACCCAAATCCATTGTAACAAAAAGTCGGTTGTTGACCAGCAAAGTATCACTGTATATAATCTTTAATAATTAAAAACTCATGTTCAAAATTCGGAGTAAATATCCCCTTGTTGATATTACTCTCTATTTCGGTGATGCTCCAAAACCTACCTTCCGAGATTTCTGACCTATCAGGATTTATCAAAGATGTATCCGTAACATAAACAAAAAACGGATTGATAAGTTCACACTCTCTATCGGAATTATATCTGTAAGGCGGCAGCTCCACCGGTTCGAAATCCATTAAATGCAACTCTTCAGCCGCCTCACGAAAAAGAGCCGTCACGACATCCTCGCCATAATCAATATGTCCGCCAACGGCAGTGTCCCATTTCCCGGGCTGAATATCTTTATCCATCGATCTGTTCTGAAGGTACAGCTCTCCCCTTTCATTTATCACATGCAAATGCACTACCGGATGAAGCAAGCGGCTTCCGCTATGGCATTCCGAGCGCGTCGCCTTACCTACCACTGTTCCATTGTCATCCACTATTGGAAATAACTCCAAGCCATTAACCGCCATATTTCTTCTTTATAAAATTTGCTACTTTTGCCGGAGTGAGATCGCTGCCACACTCTGAAAAATCAACTCTCAACACACATCCCTCTCTAAAGCAACTGCACCCATAAGCAGTGTTTCCTTTAAGCAGATGCCCTTTGCCACAGACAGGACATTTTATATCCTCAAGTTTGCGAATACGCGTAGCGCGTGCCTTCTTGGGCTTTGATTCTGAATCAGCTTTAGCCTCAGGCTTAGACTTTTGTTCGATATGGATATGTCGTGATGAATTATCGCTCAATACATTTATGACGATATCCCCCATAAGCTGTTTAAGCTCCGAGATGAACTCAGCTGCCGAAAATTCGCCACGTTCTATACGTCTAAGTTTATTTTCCCATAATCCTGTAAGTTTGGCGCTTTTCAGCAACTCCTCGTTTATTGTAGCTATCAAATCAATTCCTGCTTGTGAGGCCCGGATATTCTTTTTATCACGGTAGATATATTTACGTTTGAACAACGTCTCTATTATTGACGCGCGTGTTGACGGACGGCCGATGCCGTTCTCTTTCATCGCCTCACGCAATTCCTCATCGTCTACCATTTTACCGGCAGACTCCATCGCGCGCAACAACGTTCCTTCAGTATACAATTTGGGTGGCTGAGTCTGCTTTTTAAGCAGCGACGGTTCGTGAGGGCCCGATTCTCCAACTGAAAACGGAGGCAAAATACCGTCTTCCGAGGAATCCTCACCGGAATCCTTGTCAGCATATATGGCACGCCATCCGGGTTCTACAATCACCTTGCCTGACGCTTTGAATCCTACCATGTCCACCGCTCCTTGCACTGTGGTCGATT
The DNA here is from genome assembly GCA_964651105.1 of uncultured Muribaculum sp. Taxonomy (GTDB): domain Bacteria; phylum Bacteroidota; class Bacteroidia; order Bacteroidales; family Muribaculaceae; genus Muribaculum. The sequence goes on from CAZYXN010000086.1 coordinate 6,487, forward strand.
GAAAGATACAATCAGGATAAAATGCGGCTATAAACCTCAACGCAATCAGATGATACATTTTACGTTCGTCGCCTACCAGCCCCGATGGCGATTGTCCCGTCGGAATAATAGCATGGTGATCCGTCACCTTGCTATTATCAAACACTTTCTTCGACTTAGGCAATTTTCCTGCAAGCAAAGATGCCGTCAATGATGCGTAAGGAGTCATTTGCCGCAGTATTACAGGCACTTTAGGATAAATATCATCACTCAGATATGTTGTGTCCACACGGGGATACGTAGTGACTTTCTTTTCATAAAGTGACTGTATAAGCCGTAATGTGTCATCAGCCGTCCATCCCCATTTTTTATTGCATTCAACCTGAAGCGAAGTCAAGTCAAACAATCGTGGAGGAGCTTCCCGACCTTTCTTTTCCGACACATCATTGATGACCATAGGCCTCCCCTTGATCAACTCAAGCGCAGACATAGCGTCATCCTCTGTCGCAAAACGTCCGGAAGCAGCATTAAAAGTCACATTGCGATATAATGTCTTCAACTCCCAATAATCTTCCGGTTTAAAATTTACTATCTCATGATGGCGTTGAACGATCAAGGCAAGCGTAGGGGTCTGGACTCGTCCTATGGAAAGGACATTTCCGGGAGCGGAATACTTTAAAGAATACAATCGTGTGGCATTAATGCCCAGAATCCAGTCGCCGATAGCACGGGAAAGGCCGGCATAATATAATAAATCATAATCAGCCTGAGGCTTAAGCGATTTAAATCCCTCTTTAATGGATTCATCAGTAAGGGAACTTATCCATAAACGTTTTACGGGACAATGGATATCGGCCTTCTGCATGACCCATCGCTGTATAAGCTCGCCTTCCTGTCCGGCATCACCGCAATTTATCACCTCTTCGGCTTCACTTATCAGACTTTTAATTATATTGAATTGTTTTTCAATGCCTTTATCGGCAATTACTTTTATGCCAAAACGAGAAGGAATCATCGGCAATGCTCCCAACGACCATCTTTTCCACAATTCCGTATAATCGGCCGGCTCCTTAAGAGTGCATAAATGTCCGAAAGTCCAGGTAACTTTATATCCTGAACCTTCGTAATAACCGTCACAACGTTTCGATGCCCCAAGTATCGCGGCGATATCCTTAGCCACACTGGGCTTTTCAGTAATGCACAGTTTCAACGCGACAATGAATTACTTTGAAAAGTTACTCGTATCGACCCCTCGGGCGGTTTCCATAATCAGTGTGCCTGATTTGACAGGTGACATGGCCTTAAAATCTATTTCAACCGGAATCGTGCCGTCATCCTCCCACTGAAACCAGCGATTGAAATCTATTCCGTCAATATCGGTAGCCTCAAATGTTCCCGAAGGGAGCCTCATCTCCATTTTTACAATTTTCTGAGAAGTGTGCGGCCGGCCGATAAGCCGCCCGTAAAGACGAGTAAGATCATCACGAAAATCAATACTGTCGACAACGAGATTTATATGCTCCGCAGCTGTATTACGATAGTTTCGTTCCACTCTAGCGTTAGCCACTGAAACAGCTACAATCAAAATCAGAATAGCGAATATGAAAATAATGCCTCGCCTGTTAGTCTGCGCTTTCTTCATGATTTGAGTTTTTACATTCAATGAGTTTTGCTTCATTCCATAAACTGTCCATTTCTGATAAAGACATTTCTTTCATAGACTTACCGGATTTAACAACCTGCTCTTCCACGTAATTAAATCTATTTATAAACTTGCGATTGGTCTTTTCAAGAGCATTTTCCGGATTTATTTTATAAAGACGGGCGGCATTGATGAGACTAAACAACAAATCACCGAACTCTTCTTCCATTCTATCATGGTCAAGTGTGTCTATTTCCGATTCCACTTCAGCGAGTTCCTCTTTCACCTTATCCCAGACCTGTCGACGTTCCTCCCAGTCAAACCCGACATTCGAAGCCTTTTCTTGAACCCTAAACGCTTTAATCATTGCGGGCAATGAAGAAGGGACACCCGCAAGCACCGTGCGATTGCCACCTTTTTCCTTAAGTTTTATTTGTTCCCAATTCTGCTCCACCTGTGAAGAATTATCGGCCTGCACAGTTCCAAACACATGGGGGTGACGGAATATTAACTTGTTGTTGAGTTTATCAGCGACATCGGCAATATCAAAAGCGTCTTTTTCCTCCCCTATCTTTGAATAAAACAATACGTGAAGCAACACATCGCCAAGCTCCTTGCTTATGTTTTCGTCATCATCAGCAAGAAGAGCCTCACAAAGTTCATATGTTTCTTCAATCGTATTAGGACGCAATGATTCGTTTGTCTGTTTGCGGTCCCACGGGCACTCTTTTCGTAATATGTCCAATGTCTCTATGACGCGCCCGATGGCAGCGGTTTTTTCCGTCAATGAATGCTTCATGATAGTCGGTTTATTTTACGCAAAGATACTTCAAAATTCCTTCATTTCATCGAGGTTTCAAATTAAATTTTACGTTTCACGCTCTAAGAGCCACACTTTCAACGATAATTTAACCGAGCATCTAAACCGGATTATGACAATAATACGAATTTAATTTTTTATCACGAAAATCGGGGAAATCGACAAAACATATCGATTTCTTGACATTCCGACTGATTTATAAAATTTTAATTATCGGCTAATTTCACGTTATTATGGAAATTCCGGATTTTTTTCGTAACTTTGTCGAAACATACTATTATAACTAGTTAATCTCGAATAGATGGATATCAACAAAGTCCTTTATATTTCGCAGGAAATTACGCCTTATTTACCGGCAACTCCAATGTCTGAATTAAGCCAGAAGTTACCACAAGGCATCCAGGAACAGGGCAGCGAAGTCCGCACATTCATGCCGAAATACGGGTCAATCAAAGAACGCCGCAACCAGTTGCACGAAGTCATAAGGTTGTCAGGGCTCAACATTGTAATTGACGACACAGACCACCCGCTTATCATCAAGGTTGCTACACTACAGCCTTCACGCATGCAGGTTTATTTTATCGATAACGAAGATTATTTCCTTCGCGGCCAATCAGCTAAAGAGCTTGAACTGACATTGACCCCCGACGATAATGACGAACGCATCATGTTTTACGCTCGCGGAGTCGTGGAAACCGTAAAAAAATTAAGATGGGATCCTACTCTCATACATTGTTCTGGATGGGTTTCAGCAATGGCTCCATTATATCTCAAATGCGCATATGGAGATGATCCGTCATTCGCAAATTCAAAAATCGTCTATTCTGTATTTGACAGCAAGTTTGACGGGACGCTTGATTCCCGATTAAAAGAAAAACTTAAACTTGACGGATTTTCCGATGATGACATATCGGCTCTTGGCGACAACGGAGCTGACATAGTAGATCTGCACAAGCTCGCCATAGACCATTCCGATGCCGTCGTGCAATCTTCGCCGGAAATTCCTCAGGAGATAATTGAATATATAAAAGCATCTGGAAAACCGTTCTTGCCATATCCGGGCGACACCGAATATGTCGAAAAGTATGCGGAGTTCTATAAATCACTTTAATTTTATCAGATTCATAAAATGAAACTAAACCGATGGATTCCGGCAGCAATCATAGGTGTCTCTTTAATTGCCTGTGAAGACAATTCCGAAATCGGCTCATCAATAATAGAAGACAATGTTGAAGTTCTCGTTGATTCTTCATTTACAGTTTCAGGGATTTCAGTTACCAATCCGGTAATTCAATCAAGGACTGAAACGCAGATACTTGGCAAAATTGACGCAAAAGACTTCGGAAATTTCTCAAGTGACTTCATCACACAATTCATGCCAGCTGTGGCTCTTGACACTTTTGGAATCACCATCGAATCTATTGATTCCATCAAGTTGCGCATGTTTATGAAGTATGGCGATTGTGTAGGCGACACTTTAGCGCCGATGGGTCTTGAAGTATATCGTCTTGACAAGAAACTTGAGGCTCCTATTTTCAGCGACTTTGATCCGTCGACCTACTATTCTCCCGGCGACTTGCTCGGCTCTACGGTATATACCGCTTCTGTGCTCGGACTTCCGAAATCACTTCAACAGTCCTACACTCATCCTGATACTGCCATACGTGTCGTCGATGTAGACATGCCGATGTCGCTTGCCCAGGAATTTTGGGACAAGTATCAGAATGACCCTCTGATATGGAATGATCCGAAAAAATTCGCAGAATGGTTCCCCGGAATATACGTAAAAAACAGTTTTGGCTCAGGACGTGTCATGACGTTCTATTCCACTTCAATGTATATGTATTATTCCCGTCATCTCAAGTACGAGAATATGGACACTATTATACCCGGAGCACAGATATTTCTGGCTGTAACTCCTGAAGTGGTTAACAACAACAATTTCAAACTGTCGATAAGCAATGACCTTGCCAACCTTGCGCAAAACAAGCCGGTAATAATGGCTCCGATAGGCTATGATGTGGAAGTAAAACTTCCCATCCAACAGATGATTGATAAATATCGGAATAAACCAAATACATTCAGTGTGCTCAACTCAATGGATTTTAAAATTCCGGTTGAAGAAATAAGCAATCAATACGGCATCGAACCCGCGCCCTACCTTCTGTTAGTGCGTAAAGACAAGAAAAATGAATTTTTCGCTCGTCAGCAAATCAATGATGACATAAATTCATTTTATGCATCCTACAATTCCACTGACAAATGTTACGACTTCTCGTCAATGCGCAAATATTATCTTGAAATGAGCCAGAAAGAGAGTCTCACCGAGGCCGATTCCGAATTTGTATTGACTCCTGTCTCTTTAATGACCGAGACATACACTGATTATTACGGAAGCCAGCAAACTATAATATTGGCAATTGTTCCCTATACAAGCAAGCCGGCTATGGCTCAATTGGATTTGGATAAAGCAAGAATTACGCTTACATTTAGCCGTCAGACTTTGCCGTAAACAAAATTATTCGTATATTTGCACCCGCAAATAGGCCACAATAGCTCAGTCGGTAGAGCATTTCATTCGTAACGAAAAGGTCAGGGGTTCGACCCCCCTTTGTGGCTCAGAATAAAATAGTCGATTCGCTATCGAATCGACTATTTTCCTATTATTAGCTTTGAATCAGGACTAAGCACCACTACAATAATCGTTATTCATATGTTCATCCATAGTGATATACGAGCTGTCGGAATGACGACATATGCTATTTATATTGGCCTACAAAAATAATAATTGATTATCAATTGTTTAATGAAGAGAGCAATATTAATAATTCTAATGGGATTTATATTTGCATTATGCACTGTAAAAGAATCAAATCAAATAATATAATGATGAAAACAGCTGATACAATTTATTTCTCAGGAGGTTGTTTCTGGGGAACCGAACATTTCATGAAACAGATTCAAGGCGTGATTGAAACACAAGTCGGTTATGCCAACAGTCTGATCCCAGACCCGTCCTATCGCGGAGTCTGTTCCGGAAATACAGGAGCGGCAGAGACCGTCAGAGTAAAGTACAATCCAAATGTCGTAAGTCTAAAATTCCTGGTTTCACTATATTTCATGACCATCGATCCCACCTCTATGAACCGTCAGGGAAATGATATCGGAACCCAATATCGAACAGGTATTTACTATACCTCCAATGATCAAAAAGAGATCATTGAAGATGAGATTTCAAAATTAGCGGCTGATTACGACAAACCAATCGCC
>CAZYXN010000087.1:0-12055 GCA_964651105.1 uncultured Muribaculum sp.
AAGACACTTCCCCGAACTGCACGAGCAACACCAAAAACTGGTGCGGCAAACGAAAAAAACTGATTGAAGTTATATATCACAAGAAACAGGTTCATGGCATCCATGAAGCTGCCTTTTTACACCTCACCCAACGATTGCCCAAATGTTGCGTAGCCTATACCTACATCTACCAACAACAACTAAAAAATAACAAGCCTCCACCTTTTTTCTTTTCGCTACACAAGAATCACTTTTTTATCGTACATTTGCCACAATCAAAAAGTCATTTACGACAGCATACAAATAAAGTCCGCTATCATTACCATATTGTTACTTATCTCCACAATTACATATACAATTCATTAGTTTATAGCGAATTGTGATTATATATCGGTTGTCGCCCACTATCCAATGATATATGTGCAGATGAATTGGGCCGCCCAACATGTCGACGCACCGATTGGAACTCATATCTGGGTGGCCGTAAGCATATTTATCGCTTCAATCGCGATAGCCTATGCGAGCGTAAAAGTATATGACATCCCCGTACGCGAATGGCTCACACAAAAATTTTCCTCGCCGTATAAAGAATCACAAAAGAAAACTGACGATTAAACAATTGACGAAAAGTTTAATCCGTCAATTCCATTTTTACATTTATTTATAATATTAACATCCGAAAAGTTAAATTGAGGTTAAATGACATTTTGCTGCTAAACCGATTTCAATTACCGAAGTCAAAGGAGCAAATAAAAACAATAACCATCATTTAATTAAAACAATTATGAAGAAGAAAATTTTAGGTTTAGCTCTCGTTTCAATGTCATTAATCACATTTACCGCAGCAGCTCAAACCCCTTCCGGCAGCAATCCGGCTCCAAAACAGGAAAATGTAAAAGGGAAAAAAGCTGAACGCCAACGCCAGGCCAGACCAAATCCGTTTGATGAATTGAATTTAACAGATGCGCAAAAAACGAAATTGCAAGAACTAAATGAAAAATGCAGAGCTGAACGCCAACAGCAGATGAAGACGCAAAAAGAGGAAGCAAAAAAAGAGGCGCAGGCTCGTAAAGCCGATAAGCAGCACAACGACTCAATGCGTATCGCTGAGCGTAAAGCCGCCAAGAAAAAATATCTTGAAGAAGTAAAAGCCATCATAGGACAGGACAAATATGTCACTTACCTCGAGAATATGTATATAAACGGAGGAAATAATATGCGGCTCGACAAAGAGTCAATGAACAAAGGTAAAAATTTTAAAAATAAAAATACTGCCCGCGACAAAGAGAAACGCCCCGGAAACCATGCCCCTGGCAAAGCTGGAAAAACAGCAAAACCGGCTTCTGCCAAATCTTGACAAGTTTTTCCATAATATACAAATTCAAGCGGGAATAAGATAACTCACGCCATCATTATCCCTGCATTAAAGCCAAAAGCATAACCCATTAAAGGTCTTGCTTTTGGCTTTTTCCATATTCCGTCCGCACATTTATCCTCCAACAAAAAGCCGCTATTCCGGATATTTTTTTGTAATTTTGCACCACGGTTCATAAAGAGCCGCATGATATGAGTGATAATAATATTTCTACTTTTGGCATAACACTTGTAGCTGTCCAGAATTACGCATTCAAAGAAAACTGGAAGAGCACTCAATAACTTCCCATATCAATCGGCGGTATCATTTTTCGCCGTTACATCTTTCATGAGATTCAAAAACCGGCTCTCCTAATTATCATCACATTTTAATTCTATTCATATCTATGAACAATCATCGATTGCTCACAGGGTTGTTTGCCGCAATCTTGTTGAGCAGTGAAATGTGTGCGTTCGGGCAACAGGTAATCCCGCTTGAAGACCTGTTCCTCATCGCCGAATCCCACAGCGTGCAGCTGCGTCCGTCATTTGCTGCCGAAGAAGAAGCCCTACGGGAAATCAACGTCGCTCGCAGCAAACGCCTGCCTGACATCACTGCCTCACTTTCATTAAGTTATATAGGCGACGGCTTCACTACTGAAAGAAATCTGTCCGATTATCAAAAAGCGCCCATACCTCATTTCGGCAGCGGACTCTCTGTAAATGTCAACCAGCCGGTATATACCGGCAACGCCATAACCGACGGCATCAAGCTTGCCGAGTTGAAAAGCACAGCGGCACGATATGCCACCGAGTTTCAACGCGACAACATACGTTTCCGGCTCACAGGATTTTATCTTGACATATACAAATATCGCAATCTGCGCATAGTGGTAGAAAATAATATTTCACAAGCGAGCAAAGTGCTTGATGAAATGATTGCCCGGCATGAACAAGGTATCGTACTGCAAAACGAAATCACACGCTATGAGTTGCTTGTAGCCAATCTTGAGCTTCAATTGACAAAACTCAACAATACCCTCGACATTCTGAACCGAAATATTGTGGTTACAGCCGGATTGCCTGATTCAACCATAGTCCTCCCTGACTCTGCGATTCTGTCCCGTTCATTATCTGTGGCAAATGAAGATTGGTGGCAACAGGAAGCTTACGGCAATTCGCCATCAATTAAATTGGCAAAATCTGATGTCGAAATAAGCCGCAAGGCAGAAGCGATTGTGAAAAGCGAATGCTTGCCTAAAATAGGATTGCAGGCCGGATGGACTATTGACGGCCCTATTCTTGTCGAAGTTCCGCCTATAAATCGCAATCTCAGCTATTGGTATGTAGGAGTCGGAGTTAGTTACAACATCTCCTCACTCTACAAAAACAATAAATCGATAGCAAAAAGCAAAGTTGCCACACGTCATGCAATTGAGCGGCTCGATGCAACAAAAGAAAACATAAGTCTTGGCATAAGAGCGGACTATATCAAGTATCTCGAAGCATGCGAAGAGCTTAAGACCCGACAAAAAAGCGTTGAGCTTGCCGAAAGAAATTATCGGACCGTTTCAACACGCTACTCTGCCGATATGGCCCTTATTACCGACATGCTCGATGCCGCAAATTCAAAACTTGATGCAGAGCAGCAGCTTGTCAACGCGCGTATCAACATCATTTATTACTATTACAAACTCTTATTCACATCAGGAAAAATATGAAACACGGAAATAAAAAAATAATTTCTTATATTGTGACTGTCGCAGTAATTGTTGCAGCGATAATTTTTGTATATGGAAAATTTGTCCATCTCGGAAAGGTAGAATTTACCGATAACGCGCAGGTGCAACAACAGATAGTTCCGGTCAACAGCCGCGTCCAAGGTTATATAAAAGAAATCAGGTTTAAAGAATATGAACCGGTAAAGAAAGGCGACACGCTTGTGATAATCGACGATTCCGATATGCGTCTACGGGTGGCTCAAGCTCGTGCCGATTATCAGAATGCTCTTGCGGGACGCAGTGTCACCGGACGCAGCGTAAGCGTGGCCTCGGCAAATGAGGCCGTGACCGAAGCATCCATCGCAGAAGCAAAAGTTGTAATGGAGATGGCGGCTGCCGATTTTGCCCGTTACGAGAAACTGTTAGCTCAGGATGCGGTCACTCGTCAACAATATGATGCGGCAAAAACAGACTACGAAGCAAAGAAAGCTCGCTATGAAATGCTGGCACGCCAACGCTCGGCAACATCGTCGGTTGTTGCCGAGACACGTCAACGTATCGCACAGAATGAGGCCGGAATCGAACTTGCCAAAGCCCTCCTTGAAACTGCGGAGCTGAACCTGTCATATTGCGTGATAACAGCGCCGTGCGACGGATACACGTCACGCAAAGAAATACAGTCGGGACAGCTCGTCCAACCCGGACAGACCCTACTTGATATCGTTGATTCGGCCGATATTTGGATCACCGCCAATTATAAGGAGACACAACTCCGGCATATTATGCCCGGATATAAGGTCAACATAAAAGTAGATGCCATTCCCGGTGTCACTTTCAAAGGTGAAGTTACGGCCATATCCAAAGCCACAGGATCATCGCTATCCATATTGCCACAAGACAATTCTGCAGGAAACTTTGTAAAGGTACGCCAGAGGGTGCCGGTAAGAATAGAGTTTTCTTCCGACAACTCGACTGAAAATATGTCGCGACTCCGTGCGGGAATGAATGTAGAGTGTGAGATAAAATACTGATATGGCTGACTGGCATACTCATCAGGGGCCGTTTGACATCCCGGATGTTCCTGATTATATCCCACGTCGATTAAAGCCGTGGCTGTTCATCTTTTTTGTACTGATTATTCAGTTTTCAGGTGGAGTTTATCTTGCTGCGGCATCCGACATGGTGGGTACCACCGCTCTGATGCAGGAAGATATACTTATGGCAGGATATGCCCAGCTTATAGGCATGTCAATAAACTTCGCCGTGATGTTTCGGTTGAAATTCCGTTTTTCCAACCGTATCGCGTTACTTATATGCTGCATCGCTCTTATTATATCCAATACGATTTGCGCCAATACACATTCCGTCCCATTGCTGGTTGTGACATGTTTCTTTGCCGGATGGTTCAGGATGTGGGCGACATTCGCATGCAATTCCACTATACAGCTATGGCTAACGCCAGTACGCGATATGGCGATATTTTTCTGTTACGTCTACATTGTCGTTGACGGAGTGATTCAATTGAGCGGCATCCTGACCGTATATACTGCGTTTTTCTCCCAGTGGGAATACATGCACTGGCTTATGATCGGGCTGCTCGCGCTTATGATGGCGATGGTGCTCGTATTTGTCAAGCCGGTAAAGGGACCGATGCAAATCCCGCTGCTTGGCATTGACTGGATCGGAAGCGGTCTGTGGGCTATCGTGATGCTATGTTTCACGTTCGTTTGCGTTTATGGCAATTTCTACGATTGGTGGAAGTCAACGGAAATACGTACTACTACGGCACTCGGCATAATATGTCTGGCGATCAACCTTTGGCGTGCGACATTTCTTCACCATCCTTACATCTCCTTTCAGGCGATAACAAACCGTAATGTCATCCGGGCGACAGCCGTATATGCTGTATTCTTCACTTTGCTTGCGACCGAGCATGTGTTTGAACATAGTTATGCCGCAACCATACTGGGATTTGACGAAACCAATCTCATAGATCTCAATTGGTACGTATTGGCAGGAATAATCGCCGGAGTAATATTCACCTATCTCACTTTCGCGCTTAACAAATGGCGGTATAAGACTATGACAGCTATCGGTTTTTCACTTGCCGCCATTTATCTTGCTTATTTCTATTTTCTGATAGATTATGGCGTTGAAAAAGAAATGTTGTTTTGGCCGTTATTTTTCCGAGGAGCTGCCTCTGTCATAATATCAATTGTTTTTCTGACATCAATAGTGCAAAGCGGATTACATTTTTTCGTTTTTCCGCAGGCATTGACCATCAACGGATTTACCGGGGCTGTGATGGGGGCGACATTAGGGCCGGCCATCATTGGAGAGCTTTTGCGTCATACCGTGGCCAAAAATGCATCATTGCTTGGCTCCCGAATGACCGATTTCAATCCAGACATCATGCATATTCCCATCGGGCAATTATACGGAATAGTGCAAATACAGGCTTTGGTCGTTTCAATGAAAGAGATTTACGGATGGTTATTGATCGTAGCCCTGATTGCGATTGCAATCATTCTTGTCAGCTATAACAATATTCGACCGTTCGCAATATTTCCAAAATGGAAAACAATACGCCGAACACTGCGCCGCATGGTTCGCTCAAACACCCGCGAAGCGGAAATTATATAACAATAAAATATTTCCGGTTAAATGTCATCAATATTACTTCGTTCTTGCTAATACAGCCAAAAACTTCAGATATTGAATCAGCCGTAAAAATCAGATTTCAGTTCAAGAACCGGGGAGCTTCAATCTTATATGAAGCTCCCCAATCTTTATTATCTGTGTCCGGAATTGCATTTCTCCAGAAAATCAATTTCCACGATACTCAGCATCTGTTTACCATCACCCTTGGTGTTAGCAACCTCAAGCTCATTGGCAGGATTTCCGGCAAGTTCGACAATTCTGGCAAACTGATTACTGTCGGCAACAGATCCGGCCAGACGTATCGAATATGTCGATGCAGTCACAGGTTTGTCGATGTCCAGATGCACATATCCCAAAGATGTCGGTGTTGTCCCTTTCCACAACAATTCACCGTCAGCCCATACTTCAATCGGATACTTTTTTGTTCTCCACTTACCAAGCTTCATTGAAATACGGCTGATTGCAGCAGGACGCACAAGCATGTAATCCACTCTTGCGGTCTCAACATGCCCGTCGTTATCCCATTTAGTCAGTTCGTTATCGTCATAACTGAATGACACATTCTCGCCATTGACTCCGGCTACAGAACTTTTTACATCTACTCCTGAATACTCATCGGCATATGACGGGGAAGCAGGAGCAGCGCCTCGCGTCAAGCGGCCTGAAAGTATTGCTGAAGGATTATACCTTGAAATGCCGTTATCAACAGGTATTGATTGAGTTTCCAACACTATTGATTGCTTTTCAAGACCATCGGTCTCTGCCGTAACAACGATACGTCCCGGCTTGTCGGTCGAACGAATAATGGCCCGATTAATACCGCATTCCACCGGCAAAGATTTTGACAAAATATAATTATCGGGGCCTTGCGCGATACCGCCTCGCCATTCAGCAGGACCTTCGACTGTGAAATTCACGATTCTGTTATCCAACGGACAACGTATCCCTCTGGAATCAGTTATTTCAAACTCAATCAAAGCCACATCAGAACCATCGGCCTTAAAACCAAGCGGATTTTCAATTGCCTTAAGTTTTAACATGGCAGGTGCTCCGGCTGTCTCTATAGCATATCGGCTCTCCTCCTCATTATTTTCCGAATATCCGACAGCTTCCAGTTTTCCGGGTTCAAAAGCGACATCTTTGAACGTATACAGAAACTCATATTCCTTTTCCGGAGCGGAAAGTTCTTTTCCGTTAAGATACAGCCTGACAACCGGACTCGACGAAACCACATAAATATCCTTTACAACATTGCGGGTTTTATCCCCTTCCACGCCATTTTCATAATTCCAGTGGCCTATAATATAAGTGTGATTGTTTTCGATATCAACCCAGCCATCCCACATGACCTGATGCACAAAAAAACCGTCCTTAGGGATTCTCATCGCGTCAGTAACACCGCTTCTGCGATAATTTTCTTTCCCACGATGATGTGTGTTAGTGTCAGAGAAGATTATCTTGACACCGCCTGATGAAACCCTTTTCCCTTGTCCGGGGCGCACCGACCAGTAATCGTACCATCTTCTCACCCACTCTATAGCAAGCATATCCTGATTACGGTTATAATCGGGAGCCGGAGCATTACGATGCATCGGCCCCTCCCCTTCAGGATGATATGGATAAGAGTATTCATCCCAATATTTACGCATCCCCTCGTCGCGGCAATATTCCATCGCCCACATAGGGTGACGCTTTGACTTGTTTATATACAACATTTCACCGCCATATTCAGCGGTCTTGCTGTCAAGCATTTCACGACATCCTGCAGCACGGCCTCCGAACGGGTCGTATTTATCCCTGACAGCAATCATCTCATCCATATGCTCGGGTGATATTTTCGCATTTCCTGACTCATAAAACAGAATCGACGGATTATTTCGATTGTATATGACTGCATCACGCATGGCTTCTACACGCTGAACCCACCGGTCACCGTCGCAATCCTTTTCAGCATCGCCGGCCGGCATCGCCTGAATCAAACCGACACGGTCACATGACTCGACATCCTGTTTTGACGGACAAGTGTGCATCCATCTGACAAGATTGCCACATGATTCCACCTGCAATCCGTTGCTGTAATCACTTAACCATGCAGGCACGGAAAGCCCCAGAGCCGGCCACTCATTTGATGTGCGTTGGGCATATCCATGCATCTGTATAACACGGTCATTGAGCCATATTTTGCCATCAGCAAATTTCGTCTTGCGAAAACCTGTACGCGTTGTAACGGCATCAATCGCCTTTCCACCTGAAACCAACTCGGTCACCACGTCATACAGATAGCCGTATCCCCATGACCAAAATTCAAGATTGTCACATGGGATTTCCAATGAGAGCACAGCTTCTCCGTTGGCCGGCACAGATACGTTATCCGACAGCGCTTGCCCGACAATTTTTCCATCAGGAGCCATGACCTTGACTTGATAACGCAAAATCCTGTCATTGTCAGTATCATTCTTTACCTGCGACTCAGCATGAATAACCGCTTTTTTAGCGGGAATATCGTAATCTTTACCATATACATACACACCGGTAGTACCAAGATTGCTGTAAAGCGGCAATGTCTGATAAACCCCACCGTCAGTCACATGCAGCCAGGTATTTTTTACAATTCCACCATAATTGGCATTAAAATTACGGTCATTCCATTGAAATTTTGAATTATTCTTTTTTGAACGATAATCCCAGTCATTATCTATTCTTACCGCGAGAACATTATCGCCCTCTACAATATACGGAGTCAAGTCAAAACCGAATGCCGTAACTCCGTTTTCATGCATTCCTATTTCATTGCCGTTCAGCCAAAACTCACCGCCCATACGGATTCCTTCCATCTCAAGAAACACCTTTTTCCCCTTTTCCCAGCCGAGAACTTTAAAATGTTTTCTATACCATACGACCGTATCAGTCAGTTCTTCAATTGACAATTTAAACGCCTCGTCCTCATTAAACGCGCGAGGCAGGTCAACTTTATGCCACGTGGAATCATCAAATCCGGGGTTCTCGGCGCCCGAACAATCGCCAATCTCCATCAGCCAAGACCGATTAAAATTAAATTTCTCCCTCGCATCAAGCCCAAACTGGCTTAACAATAACACAAATGCTAAAATTACTGACGTTCTTCTCATTGGTATTAATAAAATCATTCTAAGTAATCATCAAAATACGCTTTCCATATAAAGAAAGCATCCGTTCACTCGTATCGTATGCTCTTTGCCGGATTTATCTTTGCCACAATCTGTCCCGGAATCAAAATCATCAGCCAACAGAAAACAAAGACTCCGACATTAAGCAACAGAATCTGCAGCCAATCAATCTCAACAGGCACAAAACTCAAATAATACGAATCCGAATCCAGCGGCAATATATGGGTGCTTTTCTGAATCAACAATAATGCGATTCCCACAATATTACCAATAAGCATTCCTGACAAAACCAGCCGTTGAGCGACATATCCGAATATGCGTCTTATCTCTGCATCAGTCGCGCCAAGAGCTTTCAGAATGCCAATCATGTTGACACGTTCAAGAATAATTATGAACAAACTTGAAATCAATGTGAATCCTGAAACCAACGCCATCAGCACAAGTATGACCACAACATTGGTGTCGAGCAGTTCAAGCCAGTTGAAATACATCATGCCATTGTCAGTAACAGTGGCAAGCTGATATGTCCCTTTCAATTCTCCGGTATAACACGCCTGCATCATGGCATCCTGCAAACGCATGGCGCTTTCATCAACCGGCATCAACCCATTTGTCATCAGTTCAATCTGAGTTCCCTCACTCTTATCAATACCGGCTATCCCCTGAGCCAATGCCAATGGACAGAAAATGAACATCTTGTCATAATCGCCAAAATTAGTGTCATATATGGCAGAAATCTCTATACGCCTCGCTTTAAGCAAATTATTTGTAAAGAAATAAGCGTTGACCTTATCATCGACAGAGAGTCCGAGTTTATCAGCGATTATACGGGAAATCACCACTTTGTTCTTTTCGTCGTCTGTCTTATAAGCAGGCAGCGAGCCTTCAACAATATTCTCCTCGACAAAATTCCAATCCGCTCCCGAAGAAATACCTTTCATGACTATAGCCTGAAAGGCTGAATCGGTCTTAATAATCGCCGGCTGCTGAATGACAAGCGCCGGAGTTTCAAAAAGGCCTGTCTCACGTATCACGCTTTCCAGTTCCGGCGACAAGTCGACATAATCATTCCTATCCTCCGCACCATACGATGCGGAATATATCGTCACCTGCGAATCAAAACCCGTAACCTTATTCCGAATCTCCTTTTTAAATCCGAACACAATGCTCATAGACAACATCATAACCATTATCGACAGAGCTATACCGGCAATAGCGATTATGATACTCGGCGACAGTCCCCGATGCCCCTCATCGGAAAGACGCAATCGGCGCGCTATGAACAACTCATAGTTCATCTACTAAATAGTTCTTCCCGGATAAGCTTTAAGAGCCTCTGCAAGCACCCTCATAGCTTTAGCCAATTCTTCCTTGCAAAGCACATAAGCCATACGCACTTCGTTTCGACCCATCGATTCCGTAGTGTAGAATCCTGATGCCGGAGCCATGAAAATAGTCTGCCCTTCAAATTCAAAACTCTCAAGACACCACTCGCAGAATTTATCGGCATCATCCACCGGAAGGCGTACTACCGTATAAAAAGCCCCCATCGGTATCGGAGTGTAACATCCCGGGATTTTGTTGAGCTGGTCAATCAGAAATTTTCTACGCTCCACATATTCGTTGTAGGTCTCCAACATATATTCCTTAGGCGTATCGATTGAAGCTTCCGCGACAATCTGCCCCAATAATGGCGGACTAAGACGCGCCTGACAGAATTTCATGACGTTCTTTTTAAGCTCCTTATGCTTTGTGATAAGAGCGCCTATGCGGATACCGCATTCATTGTAGCGTTTCGACACCGAATCAATCAACACCACCTGTTCTTCTATGCCGGGAAGGTGAAACGCTGAAATGTAGGGAGCGCCGGTGTAACAAAATTCACGATACACTTCATCAGAAAAAAGAAACAAATCATATTTCTTCACCAAATCCCTGATCTGAAGCATCTCTTTCATCGTGTAGAGATAACCTGTCGGATTATTCGGATTACATATCAGAATCCCTTTAGTCTTCGGGGTTATCAATTTTTCAAATTCCTCCACCGGAGGCAACGAAAATCCGTCCTCGATACTTGAGGGAACAGTGATAATCTTAGCTCCGGCCGATATCGCGAACGCCATATAATTGGCGTATGCAGGTTCCGGCACAATGATTTCATCACCCGGATCCAGACATGCCATAAAAGCAAACAGCACGGCTTCCGACCCGCCGGTAGTAACGATTATATCATCGACATCCACATCGATGTTGAATCGTTTATAATATTGATGGAGTTTCTGTCGCAAGGAGAGCAGCCCTTCTGACGGGCTATATTCCAACACCTTGCGGTCAATATGCTTCAACGCTTCCAGTCCCTGCTGAGGAGTCGGAACATCGGGCTGACCGATATTCAGGTGATAGACTTTAATGCCACGCTCTTTCGCCGCGTTTGCCAATGGAACCAAACGCCTAATCGGTGAAGCGGGCATTATCGTTCCCCGTTGTGATACTTTTGTCATACTTAATTCTTTATTTTAATTGCAAATGTACTATTTATTCGCGGAATTCTACGTAATTTTGTTGAAAATGATTAGCCAGCCGATGGAAAAGCAACTCTTATCCCTATATAAAAGCCTCGCCGGTCATGAAGCCGACGAAATAAATCGCATCGCCGGCGCCGGCAGCAACCGGCAATATTTCCGACTGGGCGCCAATCCTACTGTAGTAGGCACTATAGGCACCTCACGTCATGAAAACGAAGCCTTCATTTATATATGCCGGAATTTTCACGACAAGGGTCTTGCGGTTCCCGAAATACTTGCAGTAAGCGCTGATAACATGGCATATCTGCAATCAGATCTCGGGAAAACATCACTTTTCGACCTTATAACAAAACGAGCCGACAAAACCACGTGGGCTCCTGAACTTGTCAATCTTTTAGAGAGAACAATCTCTGAATTGCCAAAACTTCAATGGCTCGGAGGGAAAAGGCTGGATTACAGCAAATGCCATCCCGTTCCGGAAATGAACCATCAGGCAGTCATGTGGGATTTAAACTACTTCAAATATTGCTTCCTTAAAACCACCGGGCTTGAGTTCAGGGAAGACAAGCTCGAAGATGACTTCGGAAAACTCTCAAAAATACTGCTCGAAAACACAAGCGACACATTCATGTTTCGCGATTTCCAATCAAGAAACGTGATGATAAAAGAG
>CAZYXN010000088.1:0-11991 GCA_964651105.1 uncultured Muribaculum sp.
TTATTACACCTATTTTTATCGCGTACCTATTTAATATAATACATGAGACTGGTTTATTCAGTCGGCTCAGTTCCTTTAAGGCGTTTTTTGGGTGTGATTCCAAGCTCCATCAGTGACTCCATTCTTGACATCACGTTGCCTTTGCCGAGGTACAGACGATTGCGCGCTTCTGTGAACGAATTGCGCAGTCGGGTAATCTGTGAATCGATGTCCATAAAACTGTCTTCAAAAAGAACCAGTTTGTCGTAAAGATCAGCGGCTGTTTTTACTATTTTTTCCACATTTTTACCCTGACGGTCATATTGCCATAAGTTATAGGCAAGCTGAAGAGCCATGAGAAGGTTGCTTGGAGAGATTATAATGACTCTTTTCTGATAAGCGTATCGGCTTAAATCGGGTTGCTGTTTCATTGCTGCTATATAGCTGCTTTCGTTGGGTACAAACATGAGGACGAAGCCAATCGCATCATTGACAAGTCGGTCATATTTTTTTTCAGCGAGTTCATCGACATGTTTGCGGATGCTTTTCACATGCTCTTTCAATGCTTTGTCGCGTGATTCGTCATTATCGGCGGCAATCGCATCGGCATATGCAGTCAAAGACACTTTTGAGTCAATTACGACAGAGCGTCCTTCAGGAAATCTGACCACTACATCGGGACGAAGATTGTTTCCTTCTTCATCTTTGACATTCTCCTGGACGAAATATTCTTCGTCTTTATGAAGCCCGCTGTTTTCAAGAATTGTCTCAAGAACCATTTCTCCCCAGTTGCCTTGAGTCTTTGTCTCCGATTTCAGGGCTTTTGTAAGATTTGCGGCATCATTTCCGATGCGTTCAGTCTGCTCCTTGATGTTCTTGATGGCGTTTTCCTGATGTTGTTGAAAGAGTTTCATTGTTGTTTCGAATGTATCCTGAAGCTCTTTCTTGTTTACTTCATTTTGAGTCTTATTTTCTTCGACCGAACGTTTGAATGCCTCAAATTGCTCTTTTATCGGTTTGAGAAGTTCGTCCATCTGGAGCCGGTTGGCTTCTTGGAGGGAATCCTGTTTAGCTGCCAGCTGTTCAGATGTCTGGACTTGCATCTCTTTCTTCAGAGCTTCAAATTTCAATGTCCACTGCCTGTCGCTCTCTTGTCGCATCAATAACGAATGCTCCTGTTCTTTTTTGATGCGTTCGTTGGCGGTCTCGATGATTTTGCTGGCGTATTCACGTTCCGTAGCAATCTGAGATTTAAGCTCTTCCGCTTGGGCCGCTTGAGCTTCTATTTTTGACTGAAGGCCACTGTTCAGCGAGATGAGTTTAAATCGTTCTTCGTTCAGGTTTGCCGCCTCCTTTTCTTTTGACGAATATCTTTCGCTTAAGATTTGGTTTTCTTTAGTGAGGTTTTCAAGATTTGAATTGAGAATGGCCTGCTTGTTTCTTGAAGAGAACCAGGCAAAAGCGGCTCCGAGAAGAGCGCCTAATATTACACCTAATATTATTTCCATAGATAATCAATTGAATAATGCAAAAATACTAAAAATATGTCAAATGCCGTCTATTGCAGGAGTTCCCGCAGAATCATGTCGGACACAAGCCAGGATTCTTCTGTGAATTTTAGATTGTGTTTTTCGATTTTAAGTTTTCCGCTTTTGACAAACGGAGTTGCGTCATTGAGCAATCGCATAGTCGACAGTTTGCCTGTGATATTTTCCATCTCATCAAAATTTATCCCTTCTGCTTTCCTGAGAGATGTGATTATATAGTCATTCGTCAAATCTTCTTCCGATTCGTCATCCTCTTCGTATGCGGTATTATCTTCGGATAAATTTTTTAGATACTTTTTTAAGTTTGGCGGATTGTTGCTGCGCTTTTTCCCGTCGAAACTATGAGCTCCGGGGCCTAATCCGAGATATGGTGTGAAGTTCCAGTAGCCGCTGTTGTGTATGGCGCGATGTCCCGGAAATGCGAAATTTGATATTTCATAATGCTCATAGCCGTTTTCTCGCATTCGTTTGATGAGAGTTTTATACATCTCTATACATGATTCTTCATCAGTCGGTTTTATTTTCCCGGCCTGAAGCATGGCCGATAGTCTTGTTCCTGGTTCATAGGAGAGTGAATAAGCTGAGATATGTGGCAGGTTGAGTTTGAATATTCTGTCAAGAGATATGTCCCAGCTTTCTTCGGTTTGGCCTGGAAGACCGTATATAAGATCACCGCTGATTTCTGTAATACCGGAATCTCGAAGTGTTGATATCGCCTCAATTGCTTTTCGCGAATCGTGTCGGCGTCCTATTGACGACAATTCGCTGTCAATAAAAGATTGTATGCCGATACTTACCCGGTTAATTCCTAATGATGCTATCGTGTCAGTCCATTGTTTGGTTATGTCTTCGGGGTTGGCTTCAATTGTGAATTCATCTAACAATTGACAGTCGTTATCACTTATTCCTTGAACTAAACGCTTCAACGTATCGATGGGCATTTGAGACGGTGTTCCTCCTCCTATATAGACTGTTTTTATTTTTTCAGGCAGTTCCGGTCGACGTAAATTGAATTCTTTAATTAGAGCGGTTACGTATTCTTCTGCGATGTTTTTTCCTTTGAGAGGCATCGAATAGAAATCACAATAACTGCACTTGGTCGCACAGAATGGAATATGAATATAAAGTCCGCTCATTTTTGTTCAATTGCTAATCCACAAACCGATTTAAACTCGCAGTATTTGCAATGGCTGCTATGCGGCTCCGGGCGAAATGGAATATTTTTGTCAAACAAGGTTTTCAATTTGTCCGTAAGTTCGCTTTTTATTTGTTCAGCAAATTCCCGGTAGTCGGTAAGAGGTATTCCCTCAATGGTTACCGGAGCGATATCCTCGGTATATAATTTTCGGAAAAGGTATATCATAGGCATTATCGCTTCATGTTTTCCCGTGATTTTTTCATAGGCGAAGCAATAAAGAAATAATTGTAAAACCGCTTTATTATGACCGGTAGCTGAGTTTGGAGCATTGAAAAGGTCATCCGTTTTCTTGACGGTTATTGAGTCTGAACCGGTTTTATAGTCTATTATGCGGATTAAACTTTCGTTTGTTCTTGTCGGAATTACACGGTCTACGCGGTCTATTGTTCCCATTATATTGAAACTCTTTTCATCATCTAAGGGAAGTTCGGTCTTGAATTTTTGTTCTCCTTCGATAAAATAGAATGGCTGGGCTTTTTCCCTGTCAAAAAGTTTCAATATAAAGTCGATTATGATTTGACCGAGCACATGCGCTTCTCCCTGTAATTCGGTCAGGTTTATATACGGCTCGCCGGTTGCGCTTGTCGATGGCAGATTATTGTAAATTTCATTGATAGTTGACGTTACTGTCCGTTCAAGTGTGGTTCGGTCTTTTTTTATTCGGTCAAGCGTCTCTGCGTCGATATATATTTCTTTACGGTCTCCTTTTATTCGCTTATAGGAAAGTTCTGCGACTTTATGGACGATTTCACCGAACACGCTTTCGTCCATGTAATCATTCATCTCGTCCCTTGTCGCGATTCGCTCTACTTTGGCGAAATAAAATTGTAGCGGACAGCTTAGATATTGATTTATTGCCGATGGCGAAAGATATCGTTTTTCCTTTGAGTCAGACAGGAATTGGTTTATCTTCGCCATAATCTCAGGAGTTTTGACGATTTCAAAAGTCTGGTTGTCTCCCACCGGAGGAACATCGTAGAATGCTTGTCTTATTGTAAGCTTTTCTGGTGGATACAAGTATACAAGTTGATATAGATAACGCGACATTTCGCCCCCTTTAAGTCCCGACGTTCTTGCGTCATATAGTAATTTTACCTTTTTTGCCTTTGAAATAAGTCGGTAAAAGTAGTAGGCGAATATCGATTCCTGAAATTCTGTCGTTGAAAGTCCGAAACTGCGGCGCAGAATATTCGGAATGAATGAGCGTGTGTAATGCTTGCGCGGAAATACCCGCTCGTTCATCGACGGCATGATTATGTTTTCGAAATCAAGCGTGCGTGTTTCGAGTACGCCCATAATCTGAAGTCCTGACAAGGGTTCGCCTACAAAACTGATGCTTTCTCCTGATATCGCCCTTTCAATCATATGAAAAAAAGTATTTTCTTTCATTATGATGCCGTATTTTGTTACTGCCGAGCGAAGTTGTTCTATCGATAGACGATAGCGTGTTAGAAATCCGAGTTCCACATCCATTTCCCCTCCGTTTTCCGCCATAGCTTTTATGTGGGCTTGCATCTCATCAACCAGTCGGAGTGTATAATCAAATACCTGCATGTTTGATTTCAAGTCGTCGATAGGGAAGAATATGGCATCAAGCTTCGGATATTTTGTCCTTATTTCATCGGCCGGAATAGTGAACAGTCGGTAACGTGATATATTTTCGCATATCTCCTTGCACTCTTCTGACGCGAATTGCTTGATTAGGCTATGGCTCAGAATGGCTGTTATGTCTTCATGGAAATAACACCAGCGGTCTCGAGTCTTTTTTGCGCGGAGATGCATTGACATCACGTTTCTCATAAGAGAAGCTATAGATGTCATTCTTAACGGATAGCCCATAGTGATGTTGACTGGCCCGATTTCAGGAGGTATCGAATGCAGAACATCAATAAACAGCGTTTCAGAGGGGAGAACTATCGCCGTGTCGACTGACGAATATGATTTTAAACGGCTTTTCTCTTTTAATATTTGACCGATGATTTTTACTTGTCCTATATTCGATGGCACGCCGATTATTTCAATTTCCGGTGTTGGGACGGAAGAGAGGCTTATATCATATCGGGAGGGAAAAGATTTGATATAATTTTTCAGGAATCTGGCCGGCGATGACAAATTTTTTAGCGGTTCCGGAAAATCAAAATCCCAATAAAAATCAGCTATGCCGAGATTTTTTAATCGTTCGAATATACATAGTTCAGAACTTGAAAGCACATTGAATCCTACAAATATTATTCGTTTGTAAGGTATTTCGCATGCATTTGAATCCTTTAGTTTTTCGGCCACTTCGCGATATTGCGCCCCCGGCATTATCAGCCCCTTTTCGGAGAGACTCTTTTTTGTGGCATAAAATAGCGGGAGAAGTATTTCCCAGAGTTTGACAAAAGTATTGCGGGTAACGCCCATTTCGTTGTCATCGGTCAGATGTCTCCAGAATGACTCCGGATTTGTTTCTCCGAAATCAATGTCCCAATATTTTTTGATTATATTTTTCTGTTCTTCGGTAAGAAAGTCCGATGATATTTCGCGTAAATCTTTTACGTTTCTGAATAGCTCCCTCGGTTCAGCAAGATAACGGTCGGCATCGTTGAAGTCGCTGATAAGCATGTCGCCCCAGAATACAAAGCGGTCAAAATCCTCAATAGCGCTATCTGTCGTCATCCCCTCGGCTATTTTACGATATTCATTGTACATCGTGAACAATATATCGTAACGCGGAGCTTCTGTAAATTCCGAAAATTCGGAAATAAAATCACTGATTGTCGTGCTCTTTGGTTCGATAAGACACCTGCCGTCGGCATTGCATTTTTCAAGATAGTGCCTGAAAAATGTCACGCTTCTTTTATTGGGAAATACGAAGCAATAGTCGAGAAGCTCGTGCCGTTCAGAATTGTAATAGGCTCTCGCGATTCTGCTTAAGAATGGTTCCATTGCCTATGCTTTAAGTAAAATAATCATTCTTACCGCCATGTCAAATAATACTATTTTTGCATTTCCGTTGCCGGCGATATCGATTGCCGCCTTGTTTAGCTCCTCTGATATTTTTAATACGTTCCGTTCGTTTATGAATCTGGCAAAGTTTGCTGCGAAAGCCGTCTCTTCACGGTTCATATAATTCAATTGGGCGACATGCAGATTCATTATGAAGTTCTCCCGTATGAGTCTCATGCAGTATTCCAGAAAACGCAATTCTGTTTCTCGGCCTAATGACGAGATATCGTTGGCCCACTCTTTGAGTTCCTTTACTCGGCGTTGATAGGCGAGTCTCATCAAGGCCATGAACAATTCCAGAAAATGGTGGTTTTCCGACGATGTGTTTAACGAATTTTTGGCTCTTGTCATATCCCCTTCTGCAAGATGGGCTATTGCAAGCGCGTCAGAGTGTTCAAGCCCGTAGCTTGACATCAGTTGTTCCGCAATCACGTCGTCAGGCAGACGTTTCAATTCAATACGCTGTACGCGCGAATAAATGGTCGGCAATATTTCTTTGGCATTGTTGCTAACCATTATGAACAACGTGTCGCTGAACGGCTCCTCAATCTGTTTCAGCAATTTATTGGCCGCACTGATGTGAAGTCTTTCTGGCAGCCACAATAATGCGATTTTATACTTTGAGCTATGGGTGGTGAAACTCAGTTTATGGATAAGAGCATCGCTTTCGTCGACATATATGAGCGGTTGGTTGTTAGGAGAGTCCAGATAACTCATCCATTGCTGGAAGTCCATGTACGGATTGTCAGTGAGAAAATCACGCCATTCATCAATGAAATCATCGCAGTATGAAGGCGACCCGCTTTTTTTCTTTACGATAGGAAATACAAAGTGGGTGTCTATATGGTTGAACGACATATGTTGGCGGCAAGATGGGCATTCGCCGCAACTGTCGCCGTTATGGCGGTTTTCGCAATGAATGTACTGGGCTGTAGCTCGAGCGAGCGAGAATTTCCCGATTCCGGCTGGCCCTTCAAGCAGCAAGGCGTGTGGAATACGGTCTGTGTCTACCATCGCTCTTATGCGTCCTTTGGCAGCTTCATGGGAGGGGATATCGGAAAATTTCATATCGGTTTAATATGCTCGTTTTGCAACTCTTTCCACGCTTCGTGTGGCGTTTAATGAATAAAAATGTATGCTCGGGGCCTGATGTGCGATAAGGTCCATAGCCTGGGCTGTGCACCACTCCACGCCTACCTCCTTGGCTTCTTCGTCATTCTTGCATTTTATCAGCTCGCGGGCCAGATCCATCGGCAAGTCAACGTGAAATACTTTTGGAAGCATTGTCAATTGGTTGAGTGTGGTGATCGGTTTCAGTCCCGGTATGATTGGCGCGTTGATGCCGGCCTCGCGGCAGCGTCTCACAAAATCGTAATATTTTGAATTGTCAAAAAACATCTGTGTGACGATATAATCCGCGCCGTTGTCGACTTTTTCCTTCAGAAACATCAGGTCGATATCGAGATTTGGCGCCTCTTCATGTTTTTCCGGATATCCTGCGACACCGTAAGAAAATGTGTCGCCGGTGATGATGTCCATTTTGGTGCCGTCGATAAAGTATCCGCGATTAAATTCGTTTATTTGCGACTGGAGCTGTGAGGCATGGGCATAACCGTTTTCATTAGGGATAAAACGGCTGTCATGTTTGGCCTTGTCGCCTCTAAGCACCAGCACGTTTGTTATCCCGAGAAAATTAAGGTCGATGAGCGCGTATTCTGTTTCTATTTTGGAAAAGCCGCTGCATATAAGGTGGGGCACCGCCGGAATCCCGTATTTCTGTTGAATCGCGGCTGCTACTGCTA
Source organism: uncultured Muribaculum sp. (assembly GCA_964651105.1). Classification (GTDB taxonomy): domain Bacteria; phylum Bacteroidota; class Bacteroidia; order Bacteroidales; family Muribaculaceae; genus Muribaculum. The sequence goes on from CAZYXN010000088.1 coordinate 7,515, forward strand.
CGGTGCCTGGTCTGCTTCGCTCGCTGACTTTCTGATAAAGCCCGTCGGGAGTGTTCTTATAGACCATTTCGCTGCGGTGAGTCGTGATATTTATATACAGCGGATTGAAATCCTTTAAAATGTCTATATTTTTGAAAAGCTGTGATATCCCTTTGCCTTTCAGCGGAGGAAGCACTTCAAATGAAAATCCTGTTCTGTCGTTTTCCGTAATGAGATTAAAGACTTTCTTCATAAACCTAATTTTGATTTTGGAACAGTCGCTTGAAATTCTTTCAGATACTCGGGAGTGGAATAGGCTATATCGAGGAAATTTTTTCCTCTATACGCTTTTTCCGACAATGCCATCATATTTTATGCCAGAGGGTGTATCTCGGTTATGAAATTGGCGTTGGGATGTTGTTGAAGAAGAGGACGCGCCTTTTCCGAACCGTTGCCGAAAAATATGACAGGGCCTGCGTCAAGAAATTCTTTGTAAGAGTTTTCGTCGAGAATCAACGGAGCCGGCGACTTCAGCGGAGTCAGGGCATAATTGTAGACTCCGGTATAAACTTCCATTCTGCGTGCGTCAATCATAGGCGCGAACATGACGTTCTCGTCAAAGAAATCGCTGAACATGACTGCGACTGTCATTATTTCCAATGTGCTTACGCCTATTAACGGCATGTCGAGAGCATATGCAAGCCCTTTCGCTTCCGAAAGGCCTATGCGTAGTCCGGTATAGCTGCCGGGTCCTATGCTTACGGCAATTGCGTCAATTTTTATATTTTTGTCTTTTGCTTCGTCAAGGCAGTCTTTGATGAAGCCTGACAACATAGTCGCATGGTTATGCCCCTGATAGTCTTCACGGCTTGTCACCACCTGACCGTCAAAGGTTAAAGCGACAGAACAGACATCAGTCGAGGTTTCGATATTCAGTATTATCGCCATTACGTGTTATTTTTATTACAAAGATACGATTTATTCTGCTAAAAAAATTCATTTTTTTTATATACCTTTGTGGAAAATAATAGTCCATGTTACTATCCATGACTGGATTTGGCAAAGCTGTAGCCACAATCCCTAATAAGAAGATTACCGTTGAGATTAAATCTCTAAACAGCAAGCAACTTGACATTACATCAAGAGTCCCAGCCGCTTTTCGCGAAAAGGAACTTGATATGCGTAATCTTATCGCATCAAAACTTGAACGCGGAAAAGTTGATTTTCAGATATACTCCGAATCAATTGGAGCCGAGACTACCGTAACTTTGAACATCCCTCTCATGGCCGCTTACAAAGTGCAGGTTGAAGAAATGGCCCGCACACTTGGTATTCCTTGGCCCGACGATTGGTATAGTGTCCTGTTGCGTTTTCCAGAGACCGTGAAAAGCGAGCTTCCGGCTGCTCTTACCGACGATGAGAGTAAGACATTGATGGATACGGTCGCTCAGGCTATTGACGGGTTGATGCAGTTCCGCCAGAAAGAAGGTCATAAATTGGAGGAATTTTTCTCCAGGAAAATTGAGAATATCCGTAATCTTCTTATTTCGATAGAGCCGTTTGAAAAGGAGCGTGTCGTCAAAATACGGGCTCGTATCGAAGAGAATCTTTCCAAAATTGAAAACATTAATATTGACAACAATCGCCTTGAGCAGGAAATGATTTTCTACATCGAGAAGTTGGATGTCAATGAGGAAAAACAGCGTCTCGCGCAGCACTTGAATTATTTCATGGAAACAATGGAGAGCTCTCACGGACAAGGTAAAAAGCTTGGTTTCATCACTCAGGAGATGGGGCGCGAGATTAATACTCTCGGCTCAAAATCCAATCATGCCGAAATGCAGAAGATTGTAGTGAAGATGAAGGACGAATTGGAGCAGATAAAGGAACAGGTTCTTAATGTCATGTAATTGATGGATGGTAAGATTATTATTATTTCAGCCCCTTCAGGGTGTGGTAAGTCAACCATTATAAACGCACTGTTGCAGCGTGGCGACATCGACTTGCAATTTTCCATATCCGCTACCAGCCGTTTGCCGCGTCAGGGTGAAGTGGATGGCGTGAACTATTATTTTCTCACCGAACAGGAGTTTCGTGATAAGATTGACGCCGGTGAATTTGTTGAGTTTGAAGAGGTCTATCCTGGTCGGTTTTATGGCACTTTGCGCAGCGAGATTGACCGTGTGATCCGCGACGGGCATAATGTCGTTCTTGACATTGATGTTGCCGGGGCTTTGAATGTTAAGCGTATGTATGGCGAGCGGGCGATGACATTGTTTATACAGCCTCCATCGGTTGAAGCCCTCCGGCAGCGTCTCTTGTGGCGTGCCACCGAGACGGCCGAAGTCATAGAGGAAAGAGTCGGTAAAGCCGCCTATGAAATTGGATTTGCCCCGAAATTTGATTGTTCAGTGGTGAATGATGATTTGGACATTGCTGTAGGGCAGGTTCATGATTTGATAAGTTCGTTCGTTGCGCGGTGAGGCGGATTGCTGTTCTTGGCGGGTCTTTTGATCCGGTACACATAGGTCACATGATGCTTGCGTCCTACGTGGCGCAGTTCTGTGATGCAGTGGACGAGGTGTGGTTGTCTCTGTCGCCGGTGAATCCGTTTAAGACCGACAAAAAGCTTGGTGATGATATAGACCGGAGCCGCATGATTCAGATTGCGGTGGGCAATTGTGAGCATGTGGAGTTTTGTGATGTCGAATTGTCATTGCCTCGGCCGTCATATATGATTGATGCTCTTAGGCGATTAAGGGAACTTCACCCTGATTGTGAGTTCCGGTTGCTTATCGGCTCCGACAATTATCAACGGTTCGGATTATGGAAAGAGAGTTCTGCGATATTGGAAGAGTTCGGACTTATTGTATATCCTCGGCCCGGTTATCCTCTTCCGGCGACTGAGCCGCATGGAGTTCGGTTTATATCGGCGCCGGTAATTGAGATTTCGTCTACTTTTATCAGAAATGCCATTGAAAGTGGAAAGGATATGAACTTTTTTCTGCCCGCAGGGGTATATGAATATATCAAGCGACATAATTTATACACATAAAAGTATTATGGCACAGCAAAAGATAATTAATAATAATTCACTTGTGTTTATCGGGCTATGCAATGAATATTGCAAGACTCTGGAGAATGCCCGGGAGATGGAACGCGACGATTTTATAGCGGCCATGTTGCGGATATTGCCTCGGGTTTATATCACGATGACCGATGTCAATGTGGGTTCCGCTATGTTTGAGGACGCGTATATCGACGGACATCTTGAAGAGGATTACTATGAGGCGGTACGTAGAAATATTGAGAATCTTTTAGGTCCGGATGATACTTATCTTGAAGTATTCGAAGAAGACATGAAGTATTCCGATACGCCGATTGCTGCTTCTGTGTCTGAAGGGCTTACCGATATATTCCAGGTGTTTTACAACTTCCTTGAATCAGTCCGGGATGTTCCCGAAGAACTCGTCGAGCAGGCTCTTGTTGCTATAAAAGAAGATTTCGAGTCATACTGGAGTCGCATATTGTGCAATCTTCTTCGCCCCCTCAATCAGATACGTTATTCTCCGTCTGAATCTTGATTGAATATATGAAATGATAAATAAAAAGTAGCGCAAAGAGTCGTATAATCCAAAATTATTCTTAACTTTGCACTGCTTAAAGCTATGGAGTGGTGCTCGAGTGGCTGAAGAGGCACGCCTGGAAAGCGTGTATACCCCAAAAGGGTATCCCGAGTTCGAATCTCGGTCACTCCGCAAAAAATGGACGAAGTCCTTTTTTAAGGACTACCGAGATGAGAACGAGAAGAGTTCGTTATCGCGTTAGCGCTTTGCATAGCAAAGAATCTCGGTCACTCCGCAAAAAGCCTTGGATATCAACATCCGAGGCTTTTTTTGTTTAAAATATTCAGACTAATTGCAAAAAGTAGTCCAAATATTCCGGAAAATGCACCGGCCACAATATAAACCATGATTGAAGTTAAAAAACAGCTCATTGTCAACATAATGCTAATCTTATATCTGCAGAAAATAGTTAGGGTGGTGTTTAGGTGATAGATTACTAATTAAAAGATGTAGATTGTTCATATTAACATTTGTGAGTAACATGTGCGAGGTTAAAAAGCCGGTATTCATGGTCAAAATAAAAAGATTCCGCAGGAATCTTCTCTTGGTAGCCGGGGGTTGAGCGAAGCGAAACCTCCGGAACAAAAAATCAACCGGATTGATTCTGAAAGAATCATCTTAAAAATAGGGAGGTATCATATTTCATCGTGCGGCAACGGAATTTATTAAAAGCTTAATCTGTTATGGCATGAATAAGACCCCATCCCACAAAATATGTTAACGTCAGGGCGGTGGGTTTTCGAGCAAATTTCGCCAAGTCTCGTCGGTCACATAGCCCGCTATGCTCCCTCCTCAACTCGCGAAATTTGCTCGAAAACCACCGGACAAAGGTAATTTTCTTTCCCGGGCAGAGGTGCAGGCATGAGAAGGAT
>CAZYXN010000089.1:0-11891 GCA_964651105.1 uncultured Muribaculum sp.
CCCATATGAAGGAAGTCAAGAAGCAGGTCAAGGAATCGGCGCAGAAACAGGCGCAGGATATGGACGCTTACGTTATGTTGTCATTTGATACCTGGGAGGCGAAAGCCAACTTCTGCCGTCGCTTCGGTTACGACCCATACGACAAGTTCCTCAAAGGCGAAGTGTTCAGCGAGCAAGTTGAACGGGTAGAATAAAAGAGATGGGTAACGGTGACGCAGGAGACCAGTATTCGCCATACACAGCGGCGCAGAAAGTCCGGGACATATACGCGGATATTCATTTATATGGATATTCTCGAAGGCCTGCGTTTGCGTTTGGCAGAGTGGAAAAGAGGATGTCGGAACATGCAGCGGCAAATGGCATCACTTTAGGAAGTCGTTCAATGTACATGAGTCCGAAATCTCTTAGTCACGCGAGGCGTGGTAATAAAGAAAGGGCTGGCTTGGCGCTTTCTATTGCTGACATAGCAACTTTCCCAAAAGCTCGAAGAAAGATGGATTTATATTTTGACGGAAAATCGTACATCTATACTGATTACAAATCAAAATTCATCATACATCCAAATTATGTTCTCAAAACAGGAAAAGGGAAAAGCAGGAAGGTAGCATTTATAACAGCCGGAAAAGCAAATCAAACGGAATTTAATGACCGGGTGCGCTTCACGAAAATATAAAAAGAAAAGCTACAAGCGACAGAATCGAACTGTTGCCCATAGCTAAACGCCATGCCTACTTACCATACATACAGGCTCTACTTGTAACCTTTCTATTTGCAAATATAACAAATAAAACCATATCACAGCATAACTAAATGAAAATTTAACATTTATGGCTGAAAGTCAGAAGAAATCCAAAGGTGGGCGCAAGCCTAAGTACGACTACAGGAGCGAGGAGTTTCTCTCCCTTGTGGAATCGTATGCCAAGAAGGGTTTCACTGACAAAGAGATTGCCTGCGCGATTGGGATAGCTCCACAGACTTTTTATGAAAAGAAAAGTGAGTTTCCCGAGTTATCTGATGTCCTCTCGCGTGCGCGTAGTGCGATAAACGCCCTTGTGCGTGCCAAGTTCCTGGCTATGGCGCTGGGCGGCATCAAAACCAAATCAGTCACACGCCGACGTCTCAAAGACAAAGACGGCAACCTCCTCGATGAAACAGAGGAATGTATCGTGGAAAGCGAGCTTGCTCCCAATCTGTCGGCGCAGGCGACATGGCTCCGCCACTATGATGAAGATTGGCGCAGAGTGCAGCGCGGAGAAGACCCGGAAGAGGACAATGCAGCAGAGGGCAGCGTTGCGATAGAGAAATGGATTAAAGGCAACACGGAATGATAGCGACACAATCCATATACAATCCCCTTTATCTTGATAAGGAGCATTTCATCATCCTTATCACAGGCGGTCGCGGTTCAGGCAAATCGTTCAATGCTTCCACTTTTATAGAACGCCTAACTTTTGAAAAATCAGAAGACCGCACATTCGCTCATTGTATATTGTACACACGTTATACAATGGTATCGGCTCATATGTCCATCATACCGGAAATGTTGGAAAAGGTAGAACTTGACGGTACAAACAAGTATTTCCGTGCTACAAAGACAGATATTATCAATACCAGGTCGAAAGGCGCTATCATGTTCCGTGGTATCAAGACTTCATCCGGCAATCAGACGGCGAAGCTGAAATCAATCCATGGCATCACGACATTCGTGTGTGACGAGGCCGAGGGTGCTGTCTACAAGAAGTGGGGAGTCGTAGACACGTTCCCCGAACACGCAAAAAAGGTCGCGCTCGGCATAGACTTCGGATATACGCATGACGTGACCGCGATTGTCAAGTGCGGCATCGTCGACAACGCCCTTTATGTCGATGAACTATGCTATAAGTGGAAAAGGCGCGCGTGATTGACCCCTTCGGGCACGCGCCTTTTCCAGCAAAAGAATAGAATTAAAAATAACTAACGTAGGGAATTAAACTTAAATGATTACTTTTGATAGCCCATACGCACGCATTACGGTTACGTTTCTTAGCCATATTATACCCTGCAAAGTCAATTAATATAGGAATTACGATGAAAACGAGTGTTAAGATTACTTCTGCAAAGATTGCACGCGCATTCATGATATAGTATGTTATTATTTAATAATTTAGTTGCAGCTTTACGTTTGAACATGATCGAAGCATTCCATTATCAAAAGTTTACAACTCTGCCGCCACTCCGGTTGCATTTATCTTCCTTCATTTTCCAGCAAAATTAACCGCTGCAATCGCCATAACATGGATATAGCTACATAATTTTTTCATCAAAGAGAGAGGTGTCAGATATTATTTTAATACAATATGTCAAATTTTACAAACTTTTATTTGCATTATGCCGTTATTGTTGTATATTTGCAAACACAATGCAGTTAACAATTAAATTTACATAACATTATGTGCGGAATAGTCGCAGTTTTTGAAACAAAAGGTTCAACGGAGCAGCTCCGTCCCGAAATACTCAAAATGTCAAAAAAGATTCGTCATCGCGGGCCTGACTGGTCGGGCATCTTCTGCGGCGAAAATGCCATACTCGCTCACGAACGCCTGTCGATCGTTGACCCCGAATCGGGAGGACAGCCACTTAAAAGCAAGGACGGCAGAGTCTTATTGACTGTAAACGGAGAAATATACAACCATCGAGAACTAAGGGCTGAGTTTGACGGACAATATGAATTCCAGACTGGAAGCGACTGCGAGGTCATCATCCCTCTCTATCTGGAATATGGCACGAATTTCCTTGAAAAACTGAACGGGATATTCGCATTCGCCCTTTATGATACCAAGACAGGATTTTATATGGTAGCCCGCGACCCGATAGGAGTCATACCGCTGTATATGGGTTCTGACAGATATGGCCACCGCTTTTTCGCGTCGGAGCTGAAAGCGCTCGAAGGAAAATGTGACGTAATAGAACCGTTTTTACCGGGACATGTCTACGACAACGCAACCGGAGAATCACGGCAATGGTATCACCGCGACTGGACAGAATATGACACCGTCAAAGACAATACGACCTCAATCGACGCACTGCGCGACGCGCTTGAAGCGAGCGTGAAACGCCAGCTGATGAGCGATGTCCCCTATGGGGTGTTACTTTCAGGAGGTCTCGATTCGTCAATCATTTCAGCAATCGCGGCAAAATATGCGGCCCACCGCATCGAAAGCAACGACAAGCAGGCGGCATGGTGGCCGCGTCTGCACTCTTTTGCCGTGGGGCTCAAAGGGGCGCCTGACCTAAAGGCCGCACGGAAAATGGCCGAACACCTCGGCACTGTGCATCACGAAATCAACTATACAATCCAGGAAGGGCTTGACGCAATACGCGATGTCATATACTATATCGAGACCTACGATGTAACCACCGTGCGTGCATCCACTCCTATGTATCTGCTTGCAAGAGTCATCAAGTCGATGGGCATAAAAATGGTATTGTCGGGAGAAGGCGCCGACGAGATTTTCGGCGGCTACCTCTATTTCCACAAGGCTCCCGACCCCAAGGCATTCCATGAAGAGACAGTGAGGAAACTGTCAAAACTTCATCTTTATGACTGTCTGCGCGCCAACAAGTCGCTGTCGGCATGGGGCGTGGAAGGGCGAGTCCCGTTTCTTGACAAAGAATTTCTCGACACAGCCATGAGGCTTAATCCGGCCGACAAGATGGCCGGCAAAGGCAAGATGGAGAAATGGGTGCTACGCAAAGCGTTTGAACACATGATTCCCGAGGAAATCGCATGGCGGCAGAAAGAGCAATTTTCCGACGGCGTAGGCTATTCGTGGATTGACTCGCTGAAAGAAATCACCTCCTCGCAAGTGACCGACGAAATGATGAAAAACGCCGCACGGCGGTTTCCTATAAACACACCGATGAACAAAGAGGAATATTTCTATCGTTCAATATTTGAAGAGCATTTCCCATCGGCCACCGCAGCCGCATGCGTGCCGTCGGTTCCGTCAGTAGCATGCAGCACCGCCGAAGCGCTTGCCTGGGACGAGTCATTCCGCAACCAGAACGATCCATCGGGCAGAGCAGTGGCCGGAGTGCATGAACAAGCCTATTCCACAAAGGAGGGACTTGCCGCAGTGTGATCACAAACTCATTTCCACGCAGCTTCAAGCTTGCCAATCAACGTCGCGCTCGCTCCGACCGACCCGGTGTGCTGAATGCCAAGAGCCGAGTAATCATTGGGAGCGACCGACGCTGACAGAAACACAGCGTCAGCTATGCCGGCACGCGAGGGCACGGAAACCGACGTGGCGGCAGAAGCGGTAAACAATCCGTCTTTGATGTCAAGCTTAATCTCACACGGCGCGCGATAGCAGCTTGACGCGACCGCTTCGCTTATCGGCATGACAACCCCGTTGTCGTAGCTGACAAGCGAAAACACTACCGCACGGTCATAATCGGCAGTGCGTTCAATTCTCAAAGCATAACCCGAAAGCGTCAACGGGTCAAACTTTATGTATATGTCCATGTACTGTCCCGTGGCACTCCCGAATCCCTGACCGGCAGGCTTGCAAGGCTCGACCACAAGAGACACCGACATGTCGCGGCATCTGTCGCGCCAGGGCATATAAAACATGCGCGCGCCCTTGGTCATCTGCACCAATCCTATGCCCTTCGCCCCGTCAACGCCAGAGCCGTAATACCATCCGTGACGCGGGTCAGGCTCCCAGTCATGCATGCTTGTGTCGGCCGGTTTATATGCATCAAATGTCCACCACCCTTTTTTGATTTCAGGCTGATAATGAACCGGGATGTCGGAAAAATCGGTAAACAGAGTTTTCTGCTCTTTGTCGACACCGTGAATGTGAGCGGAGGATATACGTTCGTCGAACTCTACGGATACCGGCTGTCCAGGCTTGGTGTCATCACCTTTGGGCGTAATCACCGCAAAGATGTAATTGCCCTTATCTGCATAAACAGGACGATAAACCGCCTGTCCCGGCACTTTGCCATGTCGCACACGCACGGTATCACCATCGACGCTCCTCCGATACCATGCGACGAAACTGTCGTCATAGTCAATAGACGCTAACGAATACTCGAGCCGGATGCCACCGGATTTTTTATCATACGACAGCCGTGGCATGTCGATAAACTCAGGGGCAGATTTCAGATATGGCCCGACATTAACTGTCACAGTTCCGCGCCATCCAAAATCATGAGTCATTGACACAGCACCCGAAACAGGTTTAGGAATAACGTTTCCGCTTACGCACACCACATCTCCGGCATCGCCAGCATAAAGTTTCAGGCAATTGGGAAATGACCACCGCATCTCACCCTCAAACGGCACACCGCCATAAGGATAATCGCCCCATAGCCGATAGTCGGGCGACAACCGCAATTTATCGCCGGAAGGCTGCATACGGATATCGTCAATCCCAAAATCGGCCACAACCGGAACTCCCAACAGAGGGCGCCCGGCAAGCTGTTCCAACACTTCAATACGTGGCCTCAACCCAAGCGGATCCCAGCCGTCATCGCCGGCAAGAAGATTAGGCGTATTATAAATCACCGTTCCATCATGCTCGATCTTATAAGCATACAAAAGCGGCTTATCGGTCAAATCAACACTTAACTGCGGACGTTCGGCATCAATGGAATAGCTCTTGCCATCGACGCTCACATTGCTCTGATAGCATGTCACGGACGACGCATCACGAGTCCATCTCAATGCCAAACGACTGCGGTCATCATTTTCGCGATGAAACCGGGTGTCAATCATCGTCACCACTCCCGGAACTTTTGTAATGTACTGCACACCATCGCCTTTTACGTCAATGTCGCAATTAAGGAATACGGCTCCCGTTTTCGCAGTATTGTAGAACGGCTTTGTGCTTAACCACTTAAATTTGCAATCCTGATATACCGCCGAACCGGCAAGAGCGTCGTCGCCACACTCCATATAACAATCTTTGAACAACGACCGTCTCGCCCCTACAAACGGGCACATGTTCAACCGACTTATAAAGCGGCAGTTACGCGCAAAGAGCCGATCGGCACCGTCACAAATGCCAATCTGAGCCTGTACAACAGCAGCATTACGTTTAGGCCGATTAAGAGCCGGATTCAACGCATATTCAAGATCGACATTGCAATAATTGCCGAAAGTCATATTTTCCATCCGCAGAGAGGCTCCCCGGAAGCGCATCATCGTGAAATTGCCCAAAGCACCTTGAGTTTGGCCGCGATTGACCGCAAACACCACATTCTCAGGCATAGCCGCAAGACCGACAATATCCAAAGTGTCGCATTCGACCTCTACGCCATAGGGTATTCCGGAACTGCTTTCGGGGCTACGTCTTACACGCGCGTCATCAGGATCATCAAGCCAATACACACCGGGAGCAACCAATAAAGTCACACTGCCCGAAGGCGCACGTCCCACGGCATCCAGCGCTTTTACAGCGTCATTGTAGATATACGGAGCTGACACACCGTCCAAAGAGCTGTCAAGATACATCACCGAAGATCCGAGAGAAAAACACTGATTGCGAAAAACCACTATCGAATCGTCATACAGTTCCACCGGATTCAACGGATCAAGCAGATTGACGCTCGCCACTACCGGAACCGAAAACGCGATAAATATTATTAACAATAATATCGTTTCAAACGCTTTTTTCATGAACAAAATCTATATTTCCACAAAAATAATGCATTCCATCCACAAATAGCCATAAAATTGTTATCTTTGCATCAATTTAATAACCAGAACGAAAAACAAATCATGAAATTACGCGATTTTATCCTCAGTGCTATCGCACTATTTGCTGTCACATCGCTGAACGCACAATCCCAAAACGACTTTTCCAGTTATTACAAGAATCTTCCAATCAACCTGCAGCCTGTCAAGGCCCCTGTAATCCCAAACTATACCGTCAAACTTTCAGACTTCGGCGCCGTCAACGACGGAGTCACCAAAAACACGGAAGCGTTTGCGAAAGCTATGGCCCATCTGGCACAGAAAGGGGGCGGACATCTCGTTGTCACAGAAGGCATATGGTACACAGGGCCTATCGAATTTGAAAGCAATATCGACCTTCATCTTGAAAGAGGAGCGCTCGTACTCTTCTCGGAAGACCTCGCCGACTACCCCGTAATGTCGTCAAACTGGGAAGGACTAAGCACACACCGCGCCATGTCGCCGCTTTCAGCCCGCGACAAGGAAAACATTATGATTTCCGGTTTTGGCACATTCAACGGAAACGGCCAGTGTTGGCGACCCGTCAAGAAGGGAAAGATGACCGACAGCCAGTGGAAAGCCCTTCTTAAGAAAGGAGCCGTCAACCAGAAGGGGGACGTATGGTTTCCTAACGAACGCATTCGCGAAGTCTATGAAAACAAAGCTCTTCAGAATGAAGCCCACAAAGGCGACAAGGAGAAGGTGGAATATGTACACGACTTTCTACGCCCCGTGCTTCTTTCATTCATCAAGTGTAAAAACGTGATGCTGAAGGACGCGACTTTTGAAAACTCTCCGGCATGGAACCTTCACCCATTCTTATGCGAAAACCTCATAATAGATAATGTGACCGTGCGCAACCCGTGGTATGCCCAGAATGGCGACGGCATCGATGTGGAATCATGCAACAATGTGCTGATTGTCAACAGCTCGTTTGACGTTGGCGACGACGCAATCTGCATCAAATCGGGCAAGGACAAAGACGGCCGCGAACTCGGAGTGCCGTGCCGCAACGTCCTGATTGACGGATGCACCGTATATCACGGCCACGGCGGTTTCGTAATCGGGTCGGAAATGTCGGGCGGCGCCAAAGACATCGTTGTCAAAAACTGTCTTTTCATAGGCACAGACGTGGGCCTTCGATTTAAATCGACCCGCGGACGAGGAGGCGTTGTTGAAAATATCTATATCGACGACGTTAAGATGAGCGATATCGCCGGTGACGCTCTTATCTTTGACCTCTATTACGGCGGGAAGGGGAACGCTCCGGTTCCTCCCGTGACCGAAGAGACTCCGTCATTCAAAGACATATACATCAACAATGTAACCTGCCGCAGCGCCCAAAGAGCCGCATTCTTCAACGGCCTGCCTGAAATGCCGATGAAAAACGTGCAGATAAAGGATTCCCGATTCCGTGCCGACACAGGTATCACGCTCAACTATGTCGACGGCCTGCTCCTTGACAATGTGGTTCTTGACGCTCTTGACGGCAAGCCGCTTACAGAACAAAACGGCGTTACAAATCTTGTCATAAAGTAAGAATCATAATTAAAAATCTTAAAAACTATCAATTGAGGGCTTTTGTTGGCAAACGCAGCAAGAGCCCTTTATCATATCAAGACACCTGAGCGGAAAATGCGACGTAACGAGGCAAATGCTCTTCCATAACATAAGCAACGCATCTTTATTATCATCGGGAGGGCGGCCGGATTTGCGTCCCACATGCATAGGATCGCGAGCATGAGACATTAAAAAGGGACAAACAGCATGGGAGACATCTTTAATAAATGTCAACCATACGCAACCGCGACCAGAGCCGGAATAAGAGATCCGGACAGTGAACGGATGACGGGCAATAAACGACCGACAAAGGGTTGACGATGAGTTTCCGAACGGAATCTTGACGATGGCATGTGATGCCGATGATTTTAACAAAGTGTGTTTCATAAATAAAAAGATTTAATAAACAGTATCAGATTTTTTGCAAAGATAATACATAATTTAATACAAAGTATGTACAAATTATCGCAAGGTACGAAAAAAAATGCAAACAACATAAATTCAGCCACTTGCATTTCAAAAGCGCCCAAAATGATCAACCAATCAAGGCAAAAGCGTCGCTGTGAAGAAAAATATTCTTCTGATATGTATTTGTTTATAAGTCATTTTGCGCTAATTTTGTCAATATAAGTTAACCATACAAATTTAACCAGATCTAATTCAAATTATGAAAATTTTCAGTAGTTTGCTTTTGATGTTCACACTCCTGAGCAGTCTCAACGTGCGGGCTCAAGAGGCAGAGTGGGAACATGTGACCACTCCTCGAGAATGGAGTTTTACCAGCGGAAAGAACCATGCCGCAGAAGTAACAGACTGTGAGTATTGGGCGGCAAGCAGCAAGGGTCGTTATTCGCTTGCCAAAGCTCTCGACAATCAGGAGCTTCCCTCCAATACAGGCAAAGCGCTTTCATGCCTTGAAGGAGTGTATTTCACCGTCTCAAACGGCGCAGTTTATGGAATCTCGCAGAATTTCTGCTTCCAGCATGGCAATATGACAGTGCGTATCCCCGGTTGCGGTGTCAATGACGAGCTCATCCTCGACTTTTCGGGAGCGGGCGCCGAATCCACCGTTACATCCGACAATATCACTGCAGGCACTCTAACCCTTCCCTCAAGCGTTAAAGCTCAGGGTGACAATTCAAAGGTTTCCACCCGTGTCAAGGAGAATGGCGATGTTATCCTTGAAATGAAGTGTAGCAAAGGTTTTCGTCTCTATGGCATCAAGGTTATCCCATTTGTTCCCAAAGAACGCAATTTCACCGACTTCAAGATTGACTTCACAACCGACCCCTACACCGTGGCTCTTCCCGCGAACGGAATTCTGCCTGACGGAGTGACAATAGAAGGATCATGGCACGATGCACAGCACGGCTATAACAGCTCGACAATTACCGTGCCTGTCGACGGCGCTGTCCGCATCACTTTCGGCAACTGCACTTACAACGGTTCGGGCGCAACAATCAAGGCAGGCGAAAATGTTCTTACAACACTCCCATGCAACGCTGACTGCAATTCAACCACAAGCTGGGTCTACAACAGCAATGACAACGCAGTCCTCACCATCATCACACCATCCTACTGTCCATCGCTCTCCGTCGAAGCCTGTGACTTCCTGCCTGACATCAAAGTGACCTACCACAACACCGACGGTTCTGTACTCGGATCCGAAACAATCGCAGGCGGCTCGCTCCTCACATATAAATATGGCGCATCGAACGTCACCATTCCCGAAGGTCAGGCATTCCGCGGATGGTTTGCTTCAGCCAAGTCTACTGCCGAAAAAGTGCCTGAAGGCACCTCTCTTCAGGTCGATACAGAGCTCTATGCCCGCACCACCAATATTGAAACAGCGGCCGCTCCTTCGCTCTATACTTATGATCTTACCAAATCCTACTTCTATGTGGAAGACCACGAGGCTATCGAGATCGACGGCAAGTATTATAATACCCATGGCTGGCTCGTCAACAAAAACGGCACTATCAAGGTCAATGTAGCCGATAAGTCTTACATCACCGTAGGCTGTTGCCAGTATTCAGCCGAGTCTACCGCCACCGTCACCGACGAGAACGGCCAGACCATTACAGAATTTCCCGTGAAGGCTGATACTGACGGCGGAGAACAGACATTCCAATATAACGGACAGGCCGGTTGGCTCACCATCACTTTCCCTGAGGGCGCTTATATCCACAATGTGACAGTGGCCAATGTGATTGAATTCGTTGAATACGATGAAGCTTCCGGCTACTTTGAGATTCCCGCCGGAGACGCATCCAGCTTCCTCCTTGCCCTCAAAGCTGCAGCCGCGAAGGATGGCGCCAAAATCTTCCTTCCCAACGGCACCTACGACCTTGGCACCACTACTTTGACACCCATCAACGGCAAAAACATCTCTATCATCGGCGAGTCGATGGAAGGCACTGTAATCCTCAACTATCCTCCCCTCGACGCAGAAGGCATAGGAGTCACCGCCACTCTGCTCAACCGCTCGGAGAATCTCTATCTTCAGGATCTCACCTTACGTAACGCAATGCCTTACAGCGGGAAAGAAACCGGTCGTGCCGTGGCTCTTCAGGATAAGGGCAAGAATACAATCTGCAAAAACGTATGCCTTGATTCCCGTCAGGATACTTACTACAGTAACAACACATCAGCCTATTTCTATTTCGAGGACGGTGAGATACATGGTGTGGTAGACTATGTGTGCGGTGGCGGCGATGTTTATTTCAACCGCATCAAGTTTATCAACGAGCCCCAGAAAAACGCCACAATCGCAGCTCCTAACGGCGGCAAGAAATTTGGCTATGTGATGAACAATTGCACCATCGAGACTCTCTGCTCCGAGTTCAACTTAGGCCGCTCATGGGGCACATACTCAGGTTTGGCTTGGATCAACACCACTATCAACCAGCCCGCCAAGCTCGCCAACTCCCGCTTCACTATCGGAGGGATGAACTGCGCAGCCGACAAGTTTGTAGAGTATAACACTATGGACGCTAATGGCAACGTGATCTCTCCCGCATCCAACGAGATCAACTTCACCCACTCTTCGGGCAACAAGAAATATGAGACCATCCTCACCGCCGAGCAGGCTGCTGAATATGCCCTCGACAAGGTATTCCCGGACTGGAGACCCGAAGAAATCGCCGCTCAGACTAAATACGCCTCCGATGAAAATCTCGAAGGCAATGTATATCTCGTCAATGGCAAGATTTACTCAGGTCAGCTACCAGAAGGCAAAATTAAAGTGCGCAAGGCCAATGGCCGCGGCGGATTCGGACCAGAAGTCGAGACTTCTGCAGCAGGCATCATTGAAGTCGGCGACGACAATGTTAAGATTGTCGACACCCGTTATTATAATCTTCACGGCATCCGCGTTGACAACGCCACTAACGGCATCTTTATCAAGGTTGACACCTATGACAACGGCAAAACAGCCGCTTCAAAGGTAGTAAAATAGTCCACATCACCCCAATATCAGAATCAGGGAGTGCCTGAAGCCATGCTTCGACACTCCCTGATTGTTATTTATTTTCACTGATTCAAAATTACCGCAAGGCAAAAAAAATCCAAGCAGCTAAATTTCAGTTGCTTGGATTTTAAAAGTGTC
>CAZYXN010000090.1:0-11423 GCA_964651105.1 uncultured Muribaculum sp.
TACATCGCTCCGGAAGCAAGTATTACCGACGGACTGCTTGACATAACGATCGTCCACGCTGGAACTCCGTTAGACACAGCTCTTGTCGGAGTGGATTTATTTACCGGTTATATTAACAGCAACACACTTATCCACACATTCCGTGCTCCTTCAGCCGTCATATATCGAAAAGAAGAAGGACCGGCCCACATTGACGGAGAACCGGTAACAATCCCAAACACTATGGAAATAAAGTGCCATGCTGCAGCATTAAACATATTCACACCAACCAAACAATCGGAATTCCGTCCGATAATAACCCCGATGGAAAATATGTTTAAGGACATAAGTTGCGCGTTCTCACGATTATTTTATTCAAAAAAATAGATTTGCCGCAAATATATTTAAATAATTTTTGCATAATTCAGAAAATATCAGTAAAATTGTAAAAACAATATATTATCCTAAAAGACAGTAACAATAAAATTTATTTAAACCTAAACACTAAAATACAACAATATAACAAAATGAGTTATCTTAAATTTGATAAAAACCTCATGATTAACCTGGAGCAATCCTTGTCAAAAGAAATGCTCCGAACCAACCAAGCCGGCGCATATCATTGCTCATCAATTGTCGGATGCAATACCCGCAAACAACACGGGTTATTAGTTATCCCTATTCCGGAAATGGACAATAAATCTTTTGTCATGTTGTCCTCTCTTGACGAAACAGTGATTCAGCATGGAGCTCCGTTCAATCTTGGCCTGCATCGTTATTCAGGGGGGGTATACAGCCCAAACGGACATAAGTATATCCGCGAGTATGATTGCGAGAGCGTTCCACGCACAACTTATCGCGTTGGAGGAGTTATCCTAACCAAAGAAATGGTGTTCAGTTCAGAAGAGAACCGTATCCTCATTCGATATACATTGGTTGAAGCCCACTCCCCCACTATGCTGCAATTCCGTCCGTTTTTAGCATTTCGCGAAGCCAACCAGCTTGTCGTTCAGAATGACAGACTGAATCAGGATTTTCAGGAAATAAACAATGGAGTCAGCTTCTGTCTATATCCCGGATTTCCGAAATTATACATGCAGTTCAACCGTAAGCCTACGTGGGTTTCAAACCCCAACTGGTACAATGGTATCGAATATGTGAAAGACCTTGAACGAGGACTACCATATACTGAAGACCTTTGGGTTCCAGGATATTTCGAAATTCCAATCAAAAAAGGCGAATCAATAATTTTTTCAGCAGGGATCAGCGAAACATCCACACGTTCTCTTGCTAAAATGTATGAGAAGGAAGTAGCAAGCCGCACAAAACGCTCAAGTTTCTATAACTGCCTCAAAAACGCTGCAAAACAATTCTATATAAAGAATCCTGATGGAGAATATATCGTATCAGGATATCCATGGGGGGAAATCAGAGCCCGAGACATATTTATCGCTCTGCCCGGCACTACCCTTGCGATAGGACATGACGAAGATTTTCATAACATCATGGAAACAGCGACAAAAGCCTATCGCAATTATATGGACAACGAAATGCTTGACAGCCGTATAAAATCCATTGATCTTCCCGACGTTCCCGTATGGGCGGCATGGAGCATCCAGCAATATAGCAAATCGGCAGGATTTGATGCGGCCAAAGAAAAATATCTCCCGTTCTTGGCCGATGTCCTCGACTGGATTATCGCCGGAGGCCATCCGAATCTCCAGGTAGATACAAATGGCCTTGTCGGAACCACCGGCACCAATACACCGGTATCATGGATGAACGCCACAATCAACGGCTGGCCGTTGATTCCTCGCTCAGGCTATCTCGTTGAATTCAATGCATTATGGTATAACGCATTGATGTTTGCCTACAATCTGTCAGAAGGAGTCGATGGATATTCAAGCCGCCGCGAAAACTGGCTTACAATCGCAGAACAAGCCAAACCGTCGTTTATAAACACGTTTTTGAACGATTACGGATACCTTCATGATTATGTAAACGGCAGTTATTCAGAACTGGCAGTCCGTCCCAATATGGCGATAGCAATCGGCATGGATTATTCGCCGCTTGACCGTCGACAACGTAAAGGCGTACTTGATGTGGTGACAAGGGAACTGCTTACGCCAAAAGGCTTGCGTACATTGTCGCCAAAAAGTTATGGATATCATCCGTTCTATGTCGGCAGTCCGGAAGAACGCATCAAAGCATACCATAACGGAACCGCGCGTCCATGGCTTATAGGAATGTATGCCGATGCCTATATCAGAGTTTTCGGAATGAGCGGAATCAGTTATATTGACCGTATGCTCATCGGATTTGAGGATGAAATGAGCAATGGATGTATCGGCTCTATTTCACAGCTCTATGACGGCAATCCTCCATTCACCGGCAGAGGAGCAATCTCCCATGCTACATGTGTGGCAGAAGTGCTTCGCACACTAAGAAATCTAAAAAAATTAAATGCATAACAGCCTGCCATGAAAGCATTAATGTTTGGGTGGGAATTTCCCCCTCATATCTTAGGCGGTCTCGGAACTGCCAGCTATGGTCTCACAAAAGGCATGTGGGAATGTGGCGATATGGATATCACTTTCGTCATCCCAAAACCACACGGAGACGAAGACAAAAGTTTTGCTAAGATTATCGGAACTTCTCAGACTCCTGTTGCCTGGAGAGATGTGAACCGAGAATACGTTGAAAGCCGTATCGGCAACGTAATGAATCCTGACGAATATTTCCGTTTACGCGATCATATATATGCCGATTTCAATTATATGAGACTGAACGATCTCGGCTGTATTGAATTTTCCGGACGATATCCCGACAATCTGCTTGAGGAAATCAACAACTATTCTATATGTGCAGGAGTAATCGCGCGAACAGAAGAATTTGATGTCATACACTCACACGATTGGCTTACCTATCCCGCCGGAATACATGCAAAACAAGTGACCGGAAAACCTTTGGTGATTCATGTACATGCCACCGACTTCGACCGTTCACGCGGAAATGTGAATCCGACGGTTTACAACATCGAACGTGACGGAATGCTTCATGCCGACCACATCATTACAGTCAGCAATCTCACACGCAACACTGTAATTGAAAAATACGGTATCAATCCCGATAAGGTAACGACAGTGCATAATGCAGTCACTCCTTTAAGTGAAGAACTGCTTAATGTAAATCCGCCACATGCCAAAGAAAAAGTGGTGACGTTTCTCGGACGTATAACAATGCAGAAAGGCCCGGAATACTTCGTTGAAGCCGCAGCCAGAGTCTTAAAAAACAATCATAATGTCAGATTCGTCATGGCCGGAAGCGGCGACATGATGGAAAAAATGATTACTCTCGCGGCAGAAAGAGGCATTGCCGACAGATTTCATTTCCCGGGTTTCCAGAAAGGGAAACAGGTCTACGAGATGCTCAAGGCAAGTGATGTATACATAATGCCATCTGTATCAGAGCCTTTCGGCATTTCTCCTCTTGAAGCCATGCAGATGGGCGTACCGTCCATCATATCAAAACAAAGCGGATGCGCCGAGATTCTGACAAATGTCATCAAGACTGATTATTGGGATATTGACGCTATGGCCGACGCCATATATTCAATTGTCACTTATCCGGCAATGTATAATCAGCTTCGTGAAGACGGGCTTGCTGAAGTAAACCAAATTACATGGGACAAAGCCGGAAGAAAAGTCATCGACATTTATAATAAAGTATTACACCGCAATTAACCGAAAAACCAATTACATACCTAAACTCTCAAGCTTATGAAAGCTATTTGTTTTTATTTTCAGATTCACCAGCCGTTCAGGCTCAAAAGATACCGTTTTTTCGACATAGGAAACGACCACTACTATTATGACGACTTCGCCAATGACGATATCGTCACCCGTATCGCTCACAAAAGCTATATTCCGGCAGCCGAAACATTGCTCAGAATGATTGAATCATCCGATGGCAAATTCCGTTGCGCCTTATCTATTTCAGGCATAGCATTGGAACAATTCGAGCAATATGTACCGGAGTTTATAGACTTGCTAAAAAAACTTGCCGACACAGGCAAAGTCGAATTCCTTGCTGAAACTTACGCTCACTCACTCTCCTCTCTCATCGACCCGGAAGAATTCTCTTTGCAAGTACGGGCTCATGATGAAAAGATATTCGAGCTGTTTGGACAACATCCAAAGGTGCTTCGCAACACTGAGTTGATTTATTGTGACGAAATGGCTCCGATGATTTATAATCTCGGTTATAAAGGATGCCTTACTGAAGGAGCTAAACATATACTCGGATGGAAATCGCCTAACTACGTTTATTCCGCAGCAACATGTCCGAAACTTAAACTGCTACTTAAAAACGATAAATTGAGCGATGACATTTCATTCCGTTTCAGCAATCATGAATGGGACGCTTATCCTCTGACAGCTGATAAGTATATTGACTGGATTGCGGCAACACCTGCAGAAGAACAAGTCATCAACCTGTTCATGAGCCTTGAGACATTCGGTGAGATTCAACCTCGTGAAAGCGGTATTTTCCAATTCCTTGAAGCTCTTCCTCGATTTGCGGAACAAAAAGGCATTGATTTCTGGACTCCGTCGGAAGTAGTGTCAAAATGTAAAGCAGTGGACACTTTGAGCGTGCTTCATCCAATTTCATGGGCAGACGAGGCCCGCGATACAAGCGCATGGCTCGGCAACAAACTTCAGAATGAAGCGTTCAACAAACTTTATTCTGTTGCGGAACGCGTACGTCTGTGCTCCGACCGTAGATTGAAACAAGACTGGACATATCTGCAGGCGAGCGACCACTTCTTCTATATGTCGACAAAGCATCTTAATGACGGCGCCGTTCATGCGATGTTCAGTCCATATGAAACCCCGTTTCAGGCATTCACTAATTACATGAATGTGCTTGCCGATTTCATTGTACGCGTTGAAGAGCAGTATCCGCTTTCTATTGAAAATGAAGAATTGAATTCTCTGCTTACAACGATTCGCAATCAGGCTACTGAAATCGAAGTGCTTAACAAAGAAGTGGCATCCATGCGTAACAACCTGGAACATTTTAATGAAGAACATGCCACACGTCAGGCATTAGAAGAAAAAGAACCCGAAGAAAAACCAGAGAAAAAGGCAAAAACTGAAAAAAAGCCGAAAGCTAAAAAACCAGCAAAGAAAACCAAAGAAACAAAAGAATAAATCACTTTTTAACCTGAGCAGAAGGATATTGATTTATATCCTTCTGCTTTTCTAATCTATACGACTGATGGATATCGAGAAATGCCGAGAGATTTGCTTAAGCATGCATCAATATGTTGAAGAGACATTTCCTTTCGATGACGTGAACCTGGTAATGAAAATAGGTGATAAAATGTTTGCTCTTCTACCTTTGGACACACCCGATAAACTCAGCCTCAAATGCGATCCGGACAGGGCGATTGAACTAAGAGAACGGTATCAAGGGATAGAACCTGCTTTTCATTTCAATAAAAAACACTGGAATCAAGTATTTTTCAATTCCGATGTTCCTGACAAACTTATCGAAGAGCTAATCAGGCACTCCTATGAAACAGTTACAGCAAAACTGACGAAAAAAGTTCGCCAGCAACTGAACTTATAATACATAATGAATAACAATCAGTCATGATGATACGGCTCACCGCGAAGAATAGTCATAGCCCTGTATATCTGTTCCGTAAAAAATAATCGCACCATTTCATGAGAAAAAGTCATTCGTGACAAAGATATCTTGTCGTCAGCACGGCTATAAACTGCCTTAGAAAAACCATAAGGGCCACCGACAAGAAAAATAAGCCGTTTAGGCACTGTCAGCATCTTTTTATCTATAAAGCTTGCAAATTCACGCGAGGTGTATTCTTTACCCCTTTCATCCAATAACACTAAAAAATCGCCCGGCTGCAAAATAGATAAAACCATTTCGCCCTCCAACTCCTTCTGACGATCTTCAGTCAACGACTTGGTCGATTTTATATCTTGAATACAAGTAACGGAAAAAGGAATATAATGCCCAATCCGTTTCACATAATTATCAATCCCCTCCTGAAGATATCGTGATACGGTTTTCCCTATAACTACAAATTCAATTT
The DNA here is from genome assembly GCA_964651105.1 of uncultured Muribaculum sp. Taxonomy (GTDB): domain Bacteria; phylum Bacteroidota; class Bacteroidia; order Bacteroidales; family Muribaculaceae; genus Muribaculum. Next base: position 6,101 of record CAZYXN010000090.1, read on the forward strand.
TCATTATTTCTCATTTACGCAAATATACGGAATCTTTTCCTACTACAGGTCCAGATTTTGGGAATAACATAAAAATAATTACTTTTGCACTCAATTAACCACTTGCCGAAAATATGAAAACAAGAGAGCAACTTATTGATGAATTGATTGATTTGGCATTCGCCGAAGATGTCGGCGACGGAGATCATACAACATTAAGCACCATTCCTGATGAAGAACTCGGAAAGCAGCAACTTATTGTGAAGGAAGAAGGCATTCTCGCAGGAGTTGACATCGCGCGGCGTGTTTTTGAGAAATTCGACCCGTCATTAAAGATGACCGTATTTATTAATGACGGAGCACATGTAAAACCAGGCGATGTTCCATTCATTGTAGAAGGAAAAGTCCGCTCATTACTTCAAACCGAAAGGACTATGCTAAATATCATGCAACGCATGAGTGGGATCGCAACTACAACTGCAAAATACCAAGATCGGCTGAAAGGTCTTAAGACAAAAGTGCTCGACACACGTAAAACCACTCCCGGAATGAGACTTTTGGAAAAAGACGCTGTCAAAATCGGAGGCGGCATGAATCACCGCATCGGACTGTTTGACATGATACTTATCAAAGACAATCATGTAGATTTTGCCGGAGGAATTCCTCAGGCCGTAAACGCAGCACGTCTATATCTTAAAGAAAAAGGGAAAGATCTTAAAATTGAAGTCGAAGTGCGCAATACCGAAGAGATAAATCAAGCTCTTGCCTGCAATGTCGACCGTATAATGCTTGACAACTTCACTCCTGAACGCACTCGAGAAGCAGTCAAAATCATTAATGGCCAAGCAGAAATAGAATCCTCAGGCGGCATCACGATCGATACATTACGCGGCTATGCCGAAGCCGGTGTAGATTTCATTTCTGTCGGAGCTTTAACTCATTCAGTAAAAGGACTTGACATGAGTTTTAAAGCTTGCTGACATTAAGCATATAATCTATTGTAAAGCCTGCGAAAGTCTCTATGACAGCGTGGGCTTTATTTTTTATACGTTCTGCCGGATAGGTTGTCGCAAGACCTATCACAGTCGCTCCCGAAGCTTTTCCCGCTTCAAGTCCAGATATCGAATCTTCAAATACATAACAATTTTCCGGTCGACATCCGACTCTTTCTGCGGCAATAAGATACCCTTGTGGATCTGGTTTTGAACGCTGGACATCAGAACCGGTAACAATCGCTTTGAAATAATTCCGGAGATTAGGATGTATACGCCATAATTTATTCATTTTATCCTGACTGCTGCTCGTAACAATGGCGGCAGGAATATCTCTGCTACGCAATCCATTAAGAAAGTCAATAACACCGTCACATATCGGATAATCCATATCCGCCTCAAATAAATTGATTCGCTTCAACACATCAGCGCGATCAACCGGGTCAGGGAAATATGTAGCCAGTATCTTCTCAATAGTGTTTCCTTTTATATTCATTGCAAAATTATTGTCAGGAATACCATAATCCTGTCCCAACTGATAATAAAATTCCGTATAAAGTCGCTCACTGTCAATGAGCACGCCGTCAAGATCAAACAAAGCTCCGATTGCATCCATATTAAAAAAGATTAATTTCCATGCAAAAATAGCAATTATGACACACCGAAACTGCCTAATAGATGTTAATTTTGCAGTATAAACTTTTTTTATGGCAAATTTGGAAAGCCCGATGTCGCTCGGGTCCAAGTCTATCAGCAAATTACTTGTTCAATATTCGGTACCGGCTATTGTTGCGAGTGTTGCTACATCTTTATATAATATAATTGACAGCATATTTATCGGAAGAGGTGTCGGCCCGATGGCAATCGCCGGACTGGCCATAACATTTCCGATGATGAATCTTGTTGTGGCATTCTGCACACTGATTGCTGCGGGAGGAGCTACAATCAGTTCAATTTTCATGGGACAGAAAAATATCTCGCGGGCCACTGATGTCGTAAACAATGTGATGGTATTATGCTTGATAAATTCTATTGTATTTGGCGGACTGTCACTGATATTCCTTGACGATATACTCCTATTTTTCGGGGCGACGGCAGAAACCATCAGTTATGCAAGAGAATTTATGTCTATAATTCTATTCGGCACCCCGATAACATATGTTTTCATCGGTCTGAATAATTTGATGAGAGCCACCGGCTATCCGAAAAAAGCAATGATTTCAGCTCTTATATCCGTTGGAATCAATATAATTTTTGCCCCGATTTTTATTTTCAAATTCAAATGGGGAATCGCCGGAGCCGCTCTCGCCACGCTATGCGGTCAATTAGTCGCATTTATTTGGGTTCTCATACATTTCTTTTCAAAAAGCAGTTTCATACATTTTCAACGCAACAACCGATGGTTCACTCCGTCAATAATAAAACGGATATACGCCATCGGCTTGTCTCCATTCCTGATGAATGTTTGTGCCTGTGTCGTGGTAGTTTTCATTAATAAAGCGTTGCTCGACACAGCAGGTGTAAATGGAAATATGGCGGTCGGAGCATATGGCATAATTAATCGCACAACAATGTTCTTTGTAATGGTCGTATTCGGCATCACACAGGGCATGCAACCGATACTTGGTTTTAACTTCGGAGCAAATCAATGGGACAGAGTCAAATACACATTAAAACTTGGCATGATATGCGGATTTACAATCACAACCATAGGATGCATATTAACAGAATGTTTTCCCAATGCCATAAGCCGTTTATTTACGACCGACACAACTTTAATCGGAATAGCAAATCACGGATTCAAAATATTTTTTGCATTTTATCCGGTGGTAGGTATTCAGATTGTTATTCAGAATTTCTTTCAGTCAATCGGAAAGCCTAAATTATCCATTTTCCTCTCCTTGACCCGTCAGCTGCTGTTTTTAATTCCCTTCCTGCTGATTCTTCCCAAATATTACGGGACTGACGGCGTATGGGCAAGTATGTGCGGCTCCGATTTCATCGCATTCGTGTTTGCAATAGTCACACTTTATATAATGAATAAACGGCTAAACCACCACTTTGCGACACTCAATACTCCATCAACCGCTAATATTTCCAACAATTCATGACCATAGATCTTTCATTAAAAGTCTCTCCAAAAGCAGCCTCTGATATTAAATATCTCACCCAGATTGCAATAAGAGAAAACCATATTGATTCAACCAGAGTCAAGGCATCCCATATTGTAAAACGTTCAATTGACGCACGTCAACGTAATGTAGTCATCAACATTACATTACGCATATGGCTTGACACAATGCCGGAGTCGCTGACAATAGCCAATCCGGTGAAATACCAAAAAGTCGCAGGCGACAAACAAGCAATCATTGTAGGCGCCGGCCCCGCAGGATTGTTTGCAGCTCTAAGGCTTATCGAACACGGCATACGCCCCATTGTATTGGAGCGTGGAAAGGATGTGGATTCACGCAGAAAAGATTTGGCGGCGATTTCAAGAGAAAATAAAATAGATCCTAATTCAAATTATTGCTTCGGAGAAGGAGGAGCCGGAGCATATTCTGACGGAAAACTGTATACCCGCAGTAAAAAACGCGGTTCTGTGGAAAAGATATTAAATATTTTTCATCAACACGGAGCATCTGAAAATATCCTGATCGATGCGCATCCGCATATCGGCACTGACCGATTGCCGGATGTCATAAAAGCTATCCGCAACACAATTATCTCAAACGGAGGAATTGTAAAATTCAACTCGACAGTAACGGATTTAATATTTGAAAACAATAAGATTATCGGTGTTAAGACTGCCGACAATCAACAATTCTTAGGGCCGGTGATTCTCGCCACGGGGCATTCCGCCAGAGATGTCTACATGATGCTGCTTGACAACCACGTCGACATTGAAGCCAAAGGTATCGCTGTGGGAGTAAGACTCGAGCATCCGCAACAGCTCATAGACCGGATTCAATACCATAGCCCTGAAGGTCGCGGAAAATATCTTCCTGCCGCAGAATATTCCATGCTGACACGAGTGAACGACCGAGGAGTATATTCTTTTTGCATGTGTCCGGGAGGTTTTATTATCCCTGCCGCCAGCCAGCCAGGTCAACTTGTAGTAAACGGAATGTCGCCATCCTCCCGAGGAACACGTTGGGCAAATTCCGGAATGGTGGTAGAGGTTCTTCCTGATGATGTGAACAATTACTCTGGCCCTTTAAAGATGATGTATTTTCAAGAAGAGATTGAAACCTGTTTTTTCAAAAACGCATCCAACACCCAAAATGCTCCCGCGCAAAGAATGGTCGATTTCACAAACAGCAAAATGTCAACCGACCTTCCAGCAACATCATACGCACCGGGAATCCATCCGGCAAGAATCGACCAACTTCTTCCTGCATCTGTTGCATATCGTCTACAGGAGGGCTTCAGACAATTCGGAAAAAAATCAAAAGGATTTCTTACAAACGACGCTGTTTTAATTGGATGTGAGACTCGCACTTCTTCTCCCGTAAGAATTACCCGTGATTCTGTTACGCTTCAACATGTTAATTTCAACGGATTGTTCCCTTGTGGAGAAGGAGCGGGCTATGCCGGAGGAATCGTTTCCGCTGCAATTGACGGAGAAAGATGTGCTGACGCTCTCAATGAATATCTTAACAGTAATCATTGACAACACCTTTTTAGCCATTATTGTAAGATTTTCACAATAATATTTCATAATTCCATAGGGTGTTACGCAGATTTTTAATAATTTTGCATTTTGAATCGATAACTAAGAACATTAAGTATGTCAGACATTAAGAAAATCAAGACCGCTCTGATTTCAGTATACCATAAAGATGGTTTAGATGAAATACTTGCATTGTTAAACAAACAGGGAGTTCAATTTCTTTCTACCGGTGGAACCCAGTCATTTATAGAAAGTTTAGGATATCCTTGCGCCCTTGTGGAAGACCTCACAGGCTATCCTTCAATTTTGGGCGGACGAGTAAAGACATTGCACCCTAAAGTGTTTGGAGGAATTCTTAACCGTCGCGACAATGAGGGCGACCGTGAACAGATAAAGCAATACGATATTCCCGAAATAGATCTTGTGATTGTTGATTTATATCCTTTTGTCGACACTGTCGCTTCAGGCGCCTCACATGAAGATATTATTGAGAAGATTGACATCGGCGGAATCTCACTCATACGTGCCGCAGCCAAAAATTATAAGGATGTCATAATCGTCGCATCTAAAGACCAATACGCCCCACTTGCCGCTCTATTGCGTGAAAACGGCGCAGAATCGACCTCAAACCAACGCCGTTGGTTTGCAAAAGAAGCATTTGCGGTAAGTTCTGAATATGACA
>CAZYXN010000091.1:0-11385 GCA_964651105.1 uncultured Muribaculum sp.
CAACGTCGGCTTACTATTTTTGACAATATCAGTAAATTCACTCATATGAAAAATTTTTTATATCTGTCGATATAACATTATAGGCTATTATAGTGTTCACCATAAAAATTTAGTATGTTTCAAAACTTCTTCGTATCTTTGTAGCGAAAAGTATCATAAAGTTACTATATGGCCCGATTAAGTTTAAAAGGCATGGGAGTGGCGCTGATCACCCCCTTTAAAACAGACAAGTCAATAGATTTTGACGCATTTGCACGCTTGCTCGAATATCAGATAAAGAATGGCGTAGATTATATGGTCGTCCTCGGAACCACAGCGGAGACGCCGACACTTACCGCAGATGAACGCAAACAGGTAAGAGAGTTTGTCGCCGACCGTGTAGCCGGGAGGGTTCCGTTAGTTCTTGGAATCGGCGGGAACAACACTCTTGGAGTCATTGATGAAATCAAGCACACCGACCTCACTCCATTCAGCGCGATTCTCTCGGTTGTCCCTTATTATAACAAGCCGTCACAAGAGGGAATCTATCAACATTATAAAGCCATAGTCGAGTCATCGCCACTTCCAATCATATTGTACAATGTCCCAGGACGTACCGGTGTCAATATGACTGCGGCAACCACACTGAAACTTGCTAAAGAATTCCCTAATATCATCGGTATAAAAGAAGCGTCAGGCAATATTTCCCAAATGGATGATATCATTAAAAACAAGCCTGAGGATTTTATGGTCATTTCAGGTGACGACGGCATCACTTTCCCGCTTATAACATTGGGAGCGGTAGGAGTAATTTCAGTCATCGGCAATGCATTTCCCCGCGAATTCTCAAAGATGGTAAGACTCGCACTGCATGGAGACTATAACCGGGCATTGCTGATACACCACCGATTTACAGAATTGTTCGGTCTGCTTTTTGTAGACGGAAATCCGGCCGGAGTAAAGTGTCTGCTTCATGCCATGGGTTTTATTGAGAATGAATTAAGACTGCCATTAGTGCCGACAAGAATAACTACGTATGAACAAATTCGACGGGTACTTGAAAGCCTCGGCTAAAAGCAACGCTAAACTAAAAGAGGTTGTGTCACCTTAATTACGACACAGCCTCTTTTAGTTTATAATAGCGGACACAGAGAGTTATCACACCAGCAATGCTATATTGTAGACAATAAAGGCGACAATCCACGCCACCATAGTATTATATATGACTGAAAACGCACCGTATTTCCAACTTCCGGTTTCTTTCACTATAGCGACAACAGTAGCCATACACGGAAAATAGAGAAGCACGAATACCATAAGGCTAAGAGCGGAGGCCGGAGTGAAATCAGGACGGCCTGTGACGGGATTAGGTTTTGTGAGCCGGGCTGACAAAGAGGCATCGTCGATCTCTTCATCGCCTGAATATAAAACGCCGAGCGTGGACACCACAATCTCTTTAGCCGGAGCGCCGGCTAATGCTGCGACAGTTGACCGCCAATGAAATCCCAGGGGCTCCATTACGGGATTGACAGCCTTTCCAAGCATCTCAAGGTAAGAATCTCGCGATGTGTCGATTGACGAATCATCGGCCATACGAGCCGCTTCAAAATCAGGGGTTGAAGCTTGCTCGTCACGAAGCGGAAAGTAATTCAGAGCCCACACGATTATACTTGCAAACAGGATAATGCCTCCCATCTTTTTCAGATACTGCTCGCCCTTGCTCCACATGTGACGCAATGAAGATTTAAGCGTAGGAAGGCGATAAGGGGGAAGTTCCATAACAAACGGGGTCTCATCAGCCTTAAACCAAAAACGCCGAAGCAACCTTGCCGTTATCACAGCGACAAGTACACCAAGCATATATAATCCAAGGAAAACCAGACTTGCATGAGCACTGAAAAATGTGCCTACCAGCAAAACGTAGACCGGCAATCTGGCAGAACATGACATAAACGGATTTATCAAAATGGTAATAATACGGCTGCTGCGGCTTTCAATGGCACGAGCCGACATAATCGCCGGAACATTGCATCCGAATCCCATCACCAACGGAATAAATGATTTGCCATGGAGACCGATTTTATGCATAATCTTATCCATTATAAATGCAGCGCGAGCCATGTATCCCGAATCTTCCATAAATGATATGAAGAAGTATAGAATCAGGATATTTGGAAGGAAGACAATCACTCCACCGACTCCGCCAATTATTCCGTCAGCGATTAAGTCTTTCAAAGGTCCGTCGGGCATCAGCACATTAACAGCCTCCGCGATTTTTGCCACAAGCCATTCTATCCATTCCATTGGGTAAGAACCGATCTCAAAAGTACACCAGAAAATGAAAAGCATTATCAGCAGGAAAATAGGAAACCCGAATAACTTGTTTGTCACAAATGCGTCAATAATTCTTGTGGTTTTGGCATCATCCCGCTCCTTTTTCTTATGAAACGTCTCAGCAAGGGCACCTGCGATAAAACCGTATTTTTCATTAGCAATCAAAGAAGTAATATCCTCTTTTGTATCCCGTTCAATTCGTGCCACCTCTTCATCCCTGGCAATACTCAATGCTTCGTAATCAGGCGATTTTTTCAGAATCTCCCGGGCTTCGCTATCATGTTCAAGCATCTTGATTGCCAGATAACGAGGAGAAAAATGCACTCCCACATATCCGTCGGCCTTAATCATGTTCTTGATACGGCTTACTCCGGCTTCCAGCTCCTGACCCAGATTGACATGAATATGACGCACAGCGTTATCCCGACCCTCATATACACGTATCACTGTCTCGAAGAGTTGATTTATTCCTTCGCCATTGCGTGACACGGTAGGAACGATAGGCACTCCTATCATCTCCCCTAATAACTTGTAGTCAACGGAGCTTCCAGAACGTTCGAGTTCATCATACATATTGAGAGCTATGACCATCGAACGGTCCATATCGATAAGCTCAGTAGTAAGGTATAGATTGCGTTCAAGATTTGATGCGACAACCACGTTTATGATGACATCGGGCATTTCATCTCTAAGATAGCGTCTGACATACAATTCTTCAGGAGAATAGCATGACAACGAATATGTGCCCGGAAGATCGACAATATTAAAATTATATCCTCCGTATTTGAAATGTCCCTGTTTGGCATCCACTGTCACTCCGCTATAGTTGCCAACATGCTCTTTAGAGCCTGAAGCGGCATTGAACAACGAAGTCTTACCGCAATTAGGGTTTCCAATAAGAGCTACATTTATGGTACGTGACCTGCCTTTATAATTTTCAATTACAGGGGCTGCATCGGCATCATTTTCTGAAATAGTATTCACATGGCTGAAAACAGGCAAGTTATCATCTTCCGGCAGAGGAACTATCTCTACCATCTCAGCCTCACTTCTACGCAATGACAGCTCATACCCCATAATGCTGTATTTAATCGGATCCTTGAGAGGAGCATTCAACAATGACTTGATTACTTGCCCCTTAACAAAACCCATCTCAATGACACGTTTGCGAAACGCCCCATGTCCAAGAATTTTGACTATTATCCCAGATTCTCCGGTTTTAAGTTCTGACAGCCTCATATATACTATAATGGTCTATAACAATTGTGAAAAATTAATGCAAATATCATAAATTCCTATGGAATTAAAATAACAGAGCCTGTCTTTTATTTAAACTCAGTATAAATAATAACATTTTTTAACCATGACAAAACATTCGGTTTTCTGTTTGAAAACCGAATCCCGACCATAAAAATAAAGACTTATGCAGTGATTGTCAGAATGACCGCATCGCCTGAAGCCTGCAATGATTGTTCAACAGCGGGAACAAGCAAAGACTCTCCCCGTTTCATCTCAACATCATTGACCGAAACAGTCCCGTCTACACAAAATATTATTGTAAATGAATCTTCGGCGACCGGCAAATCGCATGGCTGCGACTTCTCTATCACAACCCGTTTCACATTGAAATACCGACAGTCAATCAACGGAGTAATCCCCACTGCCGATTTATCGTAAGCTTCTTTGTATTCTTCATAGCTTTTATAATCGATCGCATCAGCGGCAAGTTCCGTATGAAGTTCACGCGTATTGCCATCTTTATCACGACGGTCAAAATCATATACACGATAAGTTATATCGCTTGTCTCCTGAACTTCGAGCAAAAGATTGCCGGCACCGATAGAGTGAATACGTCCGGCAGGTATAAAAAACACATCTCCGGGATAGGAGTCATGTTTGGCCACCACATCCATTATCCGATTTTCTTTAATCAACCGATAATATTCATCGCGTGTAATAGCTCTTGACAGACCTGCATATATCTTAGCTCCGGGAGCGGAATCAATGATATACCACATCTCTGTCTTGCCAAAACTTTTATGAAGTTTCTCAGCAAGTTCATCATCGGGATGTACCTGAACGGACAAGTCATCATTTGCATCGATAATCTTCACCAAAAGCGGGAATGAGGTTCCATACTTTTTAAAAACATGATTCCCGACAAGCTCCGCTCCGTATTTTACAATAAGCTGAGATAGCGTCAATCCCTTGTCCTCACCTTCTGCAACTACCGACTCATGCCCCGGGACACTCGATATTTCCCAACTTTCCCCTATCTTTTCTATTTCCGTTTCGATACCTCTGTACTCCGGTATCCTTTCACCTCCCCATAAAACGGTCTTCAAAAACGGTCTGAATTTAAATGCTTTCATAATATATACCTATTGTTCCCACTGATCTGTTCTAAATGGCACAAGCGGAAGCTGCCGCATGTTATAGACATTTCCGGGAGCCCAATTTTTAAAACAATATCTCACTGATCTTATATCTTTCACTTTATCACTCGTCACCTCTATATCACATCTATCGGAGTAGACCTGACGAGCCGATGCCGGATAAAACATCCGGTCTTCTCCGGCCACTTCAAATCCTTCGATATTCCGCTCAGGCACAAATCCGTCGGGAGCATTACGGAAATGCAGCAATGCTTTGGATCCATCAACCTCCATCGATTCAAACTCAGGGGAATCACATGCCACCCCTTTGACGGCATAATCACGCGATGCGGCCATATATGCAAGCCGTTCGCCGACTTCCTGTTTTTTTGACGGATGAATCTGATAAGATGTTCCCGGAGTCACAAGATCTATGGATGACACTATTCCGGTGTTAGGCGTCACAGCTACAGCTTTATGCTGGGCTTCACGGAGCATGGCGCCTTCAGTCGACTGCTCATCGCCATAATAATGAGGTGGAATCTCGACACAATAGAACGGAGCATCCGGTTCACCCCATTTGTCTCGCCATAATCCTACCATGGTTTTGAACCTTTCGGGATAAACTTCATGCATTCCTACATTGCTTTCTCCCTGATTCCACAGAAAACCTTTCACTGTATAACCAATGAGCGGATGCAACATGCCGTTGTACATAATCATCGGCTGATGATATTCCGGATGTTCGCGATCGCCCGGGTGTTTAGCATCTTCAAGATTGACATCCTCATATGAGGCCAGAATCTCAGCAGGAAGCCATCCCTCGACCTTGGCGCCTCCCCAACTGCAATTGATTATCCCTACCGGCACATCGATGATATTATTAAGTTCTCTCGCAAAAAAATAGCCGACGGCACTAAACGACGGCGCATTTTCGGGTGTACATTCCACCCAGCAGCCACGGACACTGTCATGTGGTGTCAGGGCTTTTGTACGAGGAACCGTTGCAAAACGTATCGCTTTCTTATATTTGCCGGCTTCTGCAATAGCCTTATTGGAACCTTCCACCGGAGCGCCCCAGAAGCCGTTCAAAGTCATTTCCATATTTGATTGTCCTGACGCGAACCACACTTCTCCGATAAGCACATTGTCAAGAACTATTGTTGCTCCGTCGCCCGAGATTGAAATGACCTGCGGTTCATAAGAAGCGGCAGGAGTCGCCACTTTAAGATTCCAACGTCCGTTTTCACCGGCTTTTGCTGAATATTCTTTTTTATTCCAACCCGTAGTCACTGTAACTTCCGAACCCGGTGTCGCCCACCCCCATAAAGATGCATCGTCGTTCTGCTGCAACATCATATTAGGGTTGATTATATCCGGCAAAGTGAGAGCATCCACAGTTCCGGCAATCAAAAACAGAACCGAAAATATAGAAAGAAAACGGAGATTCATACTTTTCTCAAATCTTGGTTAATTTTGCAAAGATAACACTATTATCGCTAAATTCAATACGGGATGCCATCACGCCTGCCATATTTCACATATTAAAAACAAATATGCCGGACAGATGTTTAGATAGTAAAGAACGGTTTAACTATTAAATGACAACTATTATGAGCGAGAAAACTAACCTTTGGACCAATATTTTCGTATTAGCCGCAGGAATAGTCCTGATATGCATGCACAATGACATAAGTCTACTAAACTGGATGGTGATGTTCATCGGAGCCATGTGCGCCATACCGGGGCTTATCGGAGTTATCAGCGGAATTTCACGGTCATCCAAAAACCGACCTACCGGCATGTCAATTCCTTCATCGCTGGGAATGCTCGTCATCGGCATCATCATGCTTCTGTGCCCGTCGCCGTTTGTCGCTATTTTCGTATATGTGCTTGCGGCATTGCTGATTATATGCGGGCTTGTACAGATATGGTCGCTTGCGGTTGAATTCCGGCCTTTCCGGATGCCTTTATGGCTTTATATACTTCCGGTTTTGGTCATTGCCACCGGTATTGTCATCATATGCTCGTCGCTGCGTGAAGTGGAAACGACTTTCACACTCATTGCGGGAATAGCCATGACGGTATCGGCCATCAACGGACTGTTCATTGCCATGACAGTATACAACAGCAACAAAGTGAATGTTTAAATTTTAAACCGGCGGCGTATATAGTCGACAATCACTTCTGCCACATCGTCCATCGGCAACAATGAAGAGTCAACAGTGATATCATACGACTTGGCGTCGCCCCACACTTTGTCAGTATAAAAATTATAATAATTGGCGCGTAGCTTATTGGTTTTCTCAGCCATGGCACGCGCCTTTTCTTCAGTAGGCTTGTCGCCGCGTTTCATAATACGCTTAACGCACTCTTCAACCGGCGCATGGACGAAAACATTGACGCATCTCGGATGGTCACGCAAAACATAATCAGCGCTTCTGCCCACTATCACACACGACTCCTTATCGGCCACCGAGCGAATGAAATCACTTTGAGCCTTATAGAGAGAATCATCGCTTATCGACGTTGAGCCGGAATAAAGAGTATAGGGATTATAGCCCATTGTAAATGAAAAAAGCCCGCTGAAAAAGCGTGGAAATTTTTCATCCGATTTTTCAAAAAACTCTTCGCTTACTCCGGCATTCTTTGCCGCTTCGCATAAAAGTTCTTTGTCATAATATCTTATTCCAAGCTTGTCGGCAAGCGTCTTGCCTAACTCCCTTCCGCCACTACCGAATTGGCGCCCTATAGTGATTACAAAGTTGTTTTTATCCATGTCGGCTTGTTTATACCGTGCAAATATAAGCGTTTTATGTCAAAAATTATTATCTTTGCAGCACAAACTTTACAATTCTTGTCATGAAGGATGAAATAAAAAAGCTATTGGGAAAAGACCCTGACGGATTATTGACCTACGAATACCTTGCCAATCATATCTCTGAAATTGACGAAGTTATTGATGATATAATCGACAACATGATTGCGGTCGACCACACGGGACAATTTCTTGTAAGCGCGGCAAGATATCTCTTTGCCATAGACAAAGACACCTACCGCGCTCCTGTGTCAAAATTAATCGCGTCGGCGATTGAAAAAGACCGCGAACGCCGTTATATCGGCGACCTTCTCACAATGTGGGGACAGGATTATGAAAAAAATGCTGCCGAGCTATCGGCTGCCGACGACAATTTCCGCCGCATATACAAGCGTCTTTATTCCTCCGGGATTTAATTCTGTTAATTTAATTCAATCAAAAGTTAAATATGAAATTTACTAAAACTCTCCTTTTTGTCGCCGTGTTAGGCATGTGTTGTCAGTCATGCGGCAAAACCAACGCTTCTTCGACCGAAACTGAAGACAATTCTAATATAACCGACCAAGTTATGACTCAAAACGACTCCAACAATGTGCGTGTCGACATCGAGACCACTATGGGCGATATCCAGGTGATGCTTTACAACGACACTCCTAAACATCGTGATAATTTCATCAAACTCGTAAAGGAGGGCTACTATAACGGCACTCTTTTCCATCGCGTGATAAATGAATTCATGGTTCAGGCCGGTGATCCGGAATCAAAAAACGCTCCCGCCGGAAAACAGCTCGGCGGAGGAGACCCCGGCTATACGATTGAAGCCGAATTTGTATATCCCAAGCATTTCCATAAAAAAGGCGCTCTCGCAGCAGCCCGCACCGGTGACGAGGTTAATCCTGAACGTCGTTCTTCAGGTTCACAGTTTTACATCGTGACAGGAAAAGCCTACAACGACAACCAACTTAACCAGATGGAAATGCAGCTGAAGAAGATGCAACAGCAGGCCATATTCGACAGTCTTGCGGCACAACACAGGGATTCGATAATGAACATGCGCCGCAACCGCGACCAGGCAGGATTGCAGAAACTTCAGGAAGAGCTTGTGGCAATCACAATGAAGGAGGCTTCAAAAAATCCGGCCAAACTTACTCCGGAACAACGCGAGGCTTACAAAACCATAGGCGGCACTCCGCACCTTGACGGACAGTACACCGTGTTTGGCGAAGTAACAAAAGGCATGGATGTGGTGGAGAAAATCCAGAAAGCGGAAACTCTTCCCGGTGACCGGCCAAAAGAAGATATCAAAATCATAAAGATGTCAATCGTAAATGATTAAGATAAACCGATTCACTCTGTCCAACGGACTCAGAGTAGTACATCATGAAAATAGTGCCACTGCAATGGTGGCACTAAATTTATTATATAATGTGGGCAGTCGCGACGATCTGCCACACATGACAGGCATGGCCCACCTTTTCGAGCACCTGATGTTTGGCGGTTCAGAGCATATCAAACATTATGACAAAGAACTTGAACGGGCCGGAGGCACCAACAATGCATGGACCAACTGTGACTACACCAATTTCTATGACATCATCCCGGGCCACAATGCCGAGACCGCATTCTGGCTTGAGAGCGACCGCATGAACGGATTGGCGTTCAGCGAAAAAGCTCTTGAAGTGCAACGTCATGTGGTATGCGAAGAGTTCAAGCAAGTATGCCTGAATCAGCCTTACGGCGATATGGCTCACTATCTTAACGCGTTGGCATTCACCACTCACCCCTACCGTACTCCGGTAATCGGCAAGGAGCTTTCCCATATCGAGCGTGTGACCAACGATGATGTAAAGCGGTTTTTCCACGCCCACTATGCTCCAAACAATGCGGTGCTCGCGGTCACAGGCAATATATCGCTGACGCGAGTGAAGGAGCTTGCCGAAAAATGGTTTGCTCCGATTCCTCGTCGAGAGATCGCTCCGCGCGATTACGATCAGGAGCCGCGACAGACGGCTCCGCGACGAATGACAGCGAGCGGACGCGTGCCTCAGACGGCTGTAGTCATCGCCTATCATATGCCGGGATTCCACAGTCGCGACTATACACTGTGTGACACCATCACCGACCTTCTTTCCGCAGGCTATGCTTCGCGATTTTATCGCAATCTGATGCTTGGCACCGAACTGTTTAACCGCTGCGACGCATCAATTACGGGAAGCATAGAGCCCGGACTTCTTTTGTTGAGCGGATATCTGCGCGATGGTGTAGATTCCGACGAGGCCATTGAGGCTCTCAACCGCGAGGCGTTGTCGCTTGTCAATCGTCCGCCTGACAGCCATGAGCTGCAGCGTGTCATCAACAATTATGAGGCCACGCAGACATTCTCCCAAATAAGCTACGCAAATCTTGCAAGCAATCTGGCTCAATGCGAAATGAACGGTATCGGGCTTGAGGAGCTTATTGAAATGCGCCATAGTGTGACGGTTGAAGAGATTGTCGACGCAACATCCCGAATAATAACTCCCGACAATTCATCGACTCTCATCTACACGCCTGCAAAATAAAAAGATGATTCTTTCAGAATCATAATTGTGTGAGATGATTTTTCGGGTTGCATTCATTCCGGTTGGTGTCAACCGGAAAGCGATGTCAACCGGAATGAATGTGGCATCAACCGTAGGAAGGAAATCCGAAGGATTTTTCTTGGGTAGCCGGTGGCGGAGCGTAGCGACACCAACCGGAAAGCAATGACAAATCCGTTATCACAACGTATCGGTCATTGCTTTCGTTTAAGCCGTTACAAACCATTATTTACGGCAAATGAATTATATTTGTTTAATTTCTATCGATTATTTCTAATTTGTTCATAGGTCTTTCCTGCTTCGTCAGGAGTCAAATCACGAACACAACGAACTCGGTTAATGCGAAAATACTCTTGTGCTGTTGCCTCATTATTTCCCAATCCATTTCCTAAATCACTTCTGGTAATTGAACATACTCTTCGACTCCCTAAATCTTCACCGGTAGAAACTCCAGCATTATTCCATGTTGTCATCGTTGAACTCATAAAATATTGGTATTGCAGTTGATTGTTGTCGAAGACTTCTCCCCTCATCATTATGACTAACTCCTTTTGGTTAGGAATTCGCCATCCGGTTCGACCAGAATATGTATTTAAATCTTTACACGGGTCAGCACTCCTAACTGCATCTATATAATCATCAGCACTTGAAAAAGAGACAGAAGCTTCAGTTGTTTCGGCGGTTGTCTTGTTTCCTCTCAATGCGATTTCAAAACCGTACTGACCTAACTTATTATCGTCAGAATTCACTTTATGCAATTCGATAGGGTCGGTAGTATAATTTCGCAATGATGTTCCATAATAGTAGTTTATCTCCACAATCCCGCCAGTAGAATAATCATCCGCTCCAAGCTTCACCACGTAGGCCGGTTTAACAGGATCATCTGTCGGATCGGATGTAACTTGAGCCATATCAACACCAAGGTTACGTATGCAACGCACCGACCATGGAGCACTACCATATATGCCAAAACCGCTTATCGACAAACCTTGTGTCGTCCAAATCATTTTCCCGTCACTTGTCGCAAGAAATAATCGGGAATTACGATATCCATCTTCAACTCCTGAAGGAAGTTCGGGATTATCGGCATAGCTCAAAATCGGCGAACGCAACGAATTACGTCCCATTATAACACGATTGTATTTGCCCGACGCAGGAAGATACCATCGCAACTCACTTGCATCAATTATTCCGTCTCCGTTATTGTCGCGATTACGGTTCATGCACGCATACATAGCTTGCACGGTCTGGGCTCCGGCCTCAGTCTGAGGGTCATATGAATTATATTGAGAAGCCATAA
>CAZYXN010000092.1:0-11262 GCA_964651105.1 uncultured Muribaculum sp.
TCATAAATGAACGCTTCGTTTTCCGAGGCGCGAACATTTCGTTTTGCGGATTATAGTTACGTTATTGAGAGATATCAGTTGTTCTTGTTAATGAGATTGACTATGACTTTGACCATTGTGTCCTTTTCTTCGGTGCGACTTTCGGCGATCATAAGGGTGAGGGCGACAAGGGTGTTGTCGGCGATACGCTTGGAGCCATAGATTAGCAAGGACTTAATGCTTTATTCGTTAAATCTTATGGATTGATCGTCCATGGCATGGATAATATCGAGTTTGAGGGATTCGGGATAATCCTCGTTTGCCATGAAGCAGGTGATTATGCGCAGGAGGAGTTCTTTGTCGATGCGTCCGGCGGCGACATGGTAGATGATTGCTTCCATACACTGCATGAAGCTATAAGCGTGCCAGTAGTAGCCGTTATGCACAAGGAACCAAACACCTATGGTCAATGCCACTCGCTTATTGGAATCCTCGAAATAATGTCCGGTACATAAACCGAACACCAGATAGGTCAGTTTCTCAACGAATGTCGGATAGTACAGGTCATTCTGTACGAAGTCAAGTACCTTTCGGATGCCGCCTTCGTCTTTCACGCCCTGCAGACCGCCACCGCTGGCGGCGACAGTCTTACGATAGACCTCTAACGCACCATCGTAGTCGATATATTTCAGGTCCTCACTCATCGTCGTCGGCTTGCTTTAGGCGTTTGAGAACTTCACGGTTTTCCGGAAGATTCATGATATCGTCGAAGTCGATGGATTTTTCTCCAATGAAACGATCAAATTCTTCAGGCGTAACAGCTCTTAGATACCCGGCAATGTTGTTGTGAAACACATCACGAAATGCGACATCTCGCGAAGCCATTTTGGTGCGGGCATCATAAATGAATGGTTGCATGGCCGGTGATCGCTCCTGCTCCGAGATAAGTTCTTTGACTCGATCCAAAGTCAGAGGTTCTCCACCGTTAGACTTGTATTCGGACTGAATAGCATATCCAACTCCGTTTTCAAAAGAAGAAATACAGCGGAGCACTTCTGCATACAGAGTGCGACGAACATTATCATCCTTATCAAGACGCAATAATGCTCGATATTCTCTGGCTTTTTCCTTGAATATAGCCTGATAGATAAAATCTGTTATCTGAGCATACTTGAAATTTTTATGGCCTTGCACATATTTGCCGACAGCGCTTGTAAAGTTCTTTCGATAATTGTCTTCTTCAATAGCTGCTGGTAAGTAGTCAATATCACGCGTATTGATGAACTTCGTACCTCCACCAGCTCTTTTATTGATGGTAGAGATGACAATATCAAGGATGCGGGCACGGACTTGTTTCGCTTTATCACTTTCAGTCAACAGCATACCGACATTGAGCACGGCACGGAAATTGAATAAGCCAAGTTGTGTGGTTTTGCTCCCGACATTGATGACGGGAGCAAATTGCAACTTAAACTCTTTCAACTGCTTACCTCTACTTAAAATGTAACCGTTGTATTTCAGTTCGTCTCCATGCTCTTCCAAAAGACGCTCGATGGTGCGTTCCTCAACCTCATAGAAATCAGCTACCATTTTCTTGGTAAAACGGTATTCTCCCTCAAAAAGCATCCCGGTAAATCCAAGATTCTCCTGAAGGGTATCCACGGCATAGCGATTGTTAAGCACGTTCTGTCGTTCGATATTTGATACTGTCAAGTCGTTCATAACACAAAGTTAGCACTTTTATTTTGATTTACAGCCATGTGCATGCGGTTTTGCATATACATCAGAAGGAGATATCCGGCAGCGAGTCGATGGCTTCGCGCTTGAGGGAATCGACGGTGCGGGTGTATTTCTCGGTGTGCTTGAGTCCGGCGTGGCCGAGGAGCGAGGCAACGGTTTTGATGTTTGCGCCATTGTTGAGCAGGTTGCAGCCGAACGAGTGGCGGGCACAGTGCCAGGTGATGTGCTTCTCGATACCGGCGCGGGCTGTCCAGTGGCGCAATGCCTTCAGGCACATGGTGTGGGACGGTAAGGGAAAGATGAGCTGACTCTTGTCGCCGTTATCCGGGTTCAAACATCGTTCAAGTAACCATCGACGCATTCATGGAGTTGTGTGTGCAGCCGCACCAAGCCAAAGTTTCATCCGGCGTCGGAGGTGGAGGAAACGAAAGCGGCTGGGGCGATAATGACAACTAAAAGGACAGACTTAAACCAAGAAGGGGAAGAAGATGAAGGACAACTTACAGAACATAGCCGACCTTATCGGGGCATTGGCGGAGGACATTGAGGAAATCAAGGAGAAACATGACGCAAAGGATAGCCCGGACAAGAACGAGGCATTGAAAAGGCTGGAAACGAAGCTGGAGCCTGTTATACAGTTCATCAACGGCAATGCATCGGAAAATGTCAATGCTATTTTCGGAAGCAATAAAGCCATCGAGGAATATAAGCAATCAATAGGTGATGAGACGGTTACGAGCCTGCGATTATATACCGAAGCCAACGAGAAGAATATGCGCAAGCTTGGTGTTCCCATTGTCAAGGAACAGCTCAACAAGATTCTGGAACTGCTGACAAACCACATTGAGAAAGACAAGCTGGCTTCGGAAAAGTCACGGCAAAAGCAAAGTCTCGTAACGGAGCTGTGGCAGGCAATCAGCCCGGACAAGGCAATAAATACAATAAGGCTGTCATGGAGCAGAGTTCCCGATGGCTGGCACAAGAACCCTTACACATGGGCTGGTATCGGTTGTACCCTCGTATTCTTTGCCCTGTTTGCTATAAGTTGGGTACAATGGCATGAATACAAGAGGGAAAACAGGCGGTTGAGGACGGTTGCAGACAAACACCAAGTGACTACGGTCATGCTCAACGAACTGCACCCGGGACTTGCCGTGACCGTCGGGGCTTGCGAAAGACTGGTGGAAACGGTTGGTGCAGATTCAACGCTGACTATATTCTGGAAACAGGTCAAAGCCGTTAGAAAGCATTAATTACTGTCCTATTTGATGAACGGCATTTCTACCACAAAGTCCTTTCCCATATCCTTTATGGTAAGTTCCTTGCCATGCAAGGCATATTGGTTGCGTAGGTTGGCAAGCCCTATGCCGTTTTTGGCCCCCACATACGACCGTAGTTGCAGGTTGTTGGACACGGTGATTCCATCTTGCCTGATAACGATACAGATTGTGAGGGGCGATTTCGAGGTGGCGGTATTGTGTTTGATGGCGTTCTCAACCAACATTTGCAGACTGGCAGGGATGACCTCATGGCGGCTCGGCATATTATGGTCTGCTCTGATACTGACTTGCAGGGCTTTCCCAAAACGGATGTCCTCCAGATAAAGGTAGGCTTCGGTGAAGCGTAATTCCTCTTCTAATGATACTGTTTGCCGGTCGTGCGTCGTAAGTAGATAACGGTATACCTCAGCCAGTTTCTTCACAAAGAAGTTGGTTTTGTCAGCATCCTGATAGGCAAGCGAAGCGAGTACATTCAGGCCATTGAACAGGAAGTGTGGGTTGATTTGGTTTTTCAACGCCTCAAATTGGTAGCGCATCTTTTCCCGTTCCATCAAGGCGAGGTGTTGGTGGTTCTCCATCTGCTGTTTGCCGTATAGGTATAAACTGATGAGCAGGACGATGATGACATTGCAGAGTGTGCCTGGAATGATGCTGGACAGAAAATCAAACTGAAATGGAAACATCACCCATGCGACATAAACAATGAGGCATAACAACAAAGGTGCGCTCAATGCGGCTACCAGTAGCCGAAGCGTGAACCACTCAGGCGTGTCGCGATGAAATATAGGAAGGGAAAGAATGAGGTAATCCAGTCCCGCCATCAACAGGAATGCAGGCACGTTGGCAACGAGATTATGGAAAATGATCCGCCACGGAAAACTACCTTTGCCTGCAATGATTCCGAACGAGCAGAAACATACAGAAAGAAGCAAGGCGGACAAGAAAAGAAACAGGAGTATGACTTTACCCGATTTCCATTGAAAGTGATCTGTTTTCATCGTGAGTGCTGTCAAGAAGTTATTTTACATCATCCACCCAACGAAGGAAATCTTCTGCACGGCTACGGCTGACAATTATTTCGTGCGGACATTTTGGCTGGAAATGTAGCAACAGGCGCCCAGCAAAGTATTTGCTGATGCGATGTATGCTCCGTATGTTGGCGATGCAATTCCTTGACACACGAAAGAACTGTTTTGGATCCACCATCTGCTCCAGTCGGTCGAGCGTGTAACTGATGATGTAGCGACTGCCGGAAAACAGGTGCAGGTAGGTGTATTTCTCTTCGCTGTAGAAGAAAGCTATGTCGGAAGTTGCCACAGGGCGGAATGTGTCGCCCGTCTGCACCAAGAACCTGTTTTTTTTACCTCCGGACAAAAAGTCCGCTTCCAGGCTGCGGTATTCAAGAGTGGAGGACCGCAGACAGCACCGCCGCTCAAACTTACCCAATGCCGCATCAAGTTCTCGTTCACCAATCGGTTTCAACAAATAGTCGATGCTGTTTACACGGAAGGCGTCCAAAGCGTATTCATCGTAAGCGGTAGTGAAAATGACCGGAATTTCCACGGGGTATTGTTCGAATATCTCAAAACTCACACCGTCAGACAAACGGATGTCGATAATCAGCAGGTCAAATTCTTCAGCTTTCAGCAGACAAACGGCTTGTTCCACGCTCTCTGCCCATCCAGCAAAGTCGTAAGTGGGGCGCAATTTGCGCATCATACGGCGTATTTCCTCATATGCCAATCTTTCATCTTCTACTATAAGATATCTTGCCATGCGATTTCTGCTTTCGATTAAATGATTGCAAAGTTACCTCTTATTTCGTTAATAGCCTAAAAACCATATTGGAAACCAACAGATACACGGAATGACGGAGCGAAAATATATTCAGCCATATTCTTTTCCTCAGTGAGAGTTTTGAAAAAACTCTTTAAGGTTCGGTCTGTAATAAACGACGAACGCATCCACACACCGCCTATCCCAGCATAAAAATTGGCTTTCCCCAATACCCGATATGAGGCGATTAGACCGGAGCTTATCATAGCTGACGAATATAATTTATCTTTCCCTTCCATGCACATTACCGCAGCCATGCCATCCATCTCCAAGGCATTCAGTTCCAATCGTATCTTCGAAGCAATCTGTGTGGCAACCTTGACTTTAAGAGCATTTGCCATATCAATATTTACTTCATACCGTCCGTTAGTCTGCCAGTTCAGATAACCCATCGGCATGACAATGGGTACACCATACGAATTAGTCACTCCTCCGCCTATTCCTATGCTGAGATTATTGCGCAGACGGTAGATGAAAATGAAAGTCCCATTTGCCAACAGGCTTTGCCACCGTACTTCATCCGGTACAGCATAAATGCCGCATCCCAACGAAGCGAGCAAGCCCCACCGCTCGGATATTGGACGAAGGTGTGACACAGTGAGATTTGTGTTCAGCACATGGTCGGGGTTCAAGTTCTGCGCCTCTCCCTTGTTGTTCATTATGCTGTAGGATGCCGAAAGGGTCATGCCCCACGCCGTCGGCTGATTCCTTTTGTTCAGTTTCCTTGAAAGCGGAATGGTATAGCATCCTGATATTTTTTGCAAGTCGCCCGAACCATACTTGTTACCCTCCTTGTCCTTTAAGAAAGACGAGGACAGGTAGTCGTAATTCACATACCCTTGACAAAAGCCTCGCAAGGACAAACTTGCCAGTAAGACTAACCATAAAACTCTGTTGCTCATTATTTATTGTCTTTGAATTAATAATGATGCAAAGGTAAAAGGCTTTACGCCGTAGTACAAGAAGTTTCCGACGAGGTGCCAAAACTATATGGATGAAATGCAATATGGGCAGGATGATTTTTGTGGGGATTACTAATGTTTTCCCGAATAGGAGTTTAATATTTGCCATGTACTACTGATTTGAAAAGAACTCAGAAATCCTGTTGCCCGCTTCAATCTTTGTTTCCATTATCACATCGGCATAGACCTGTGTAGAGTTAATGTTGGTATGGCCGAGCAACTTGCCGACCGTGTATAAGTCGCCCCCGGCAGCCAATGACAGCGTAGCCATCGAATGCCGGCTGGTATGGACGCTGACATTCTTTTCTATCCCTGCGGCGTTAGCCATCTTTTTAAGGCTTCTGTCACAGCACGCAATAAGGGTGCAGTGCAGGTGTCAGCGATTTGGAACAGCTGATATGTATAGCTTCAACGCAGGGTTTATTCTTCCTTGATTATGAGGAGAGAATCACCGTTCTGGAGGCGTACCGTTCCGTTGGGAACAATGTATCGTTGGCCTCGTTTTATCATCATTACTAGCGAGCCGGCCGGTAAGTGCATGTCACGGAGGGTGTTTCCGGCGGCAAGATGTTCGTCTGTAAGGGTGATGGTTTGGAGCGTTGACGGAAGTTCGTCAGGCAATTCGACACCAAATTCATCTTCCTCTTTTGCGTTGGAATCAATCAGTTTCAGTTTTTTTGCCGAGGAAATGACTGTGGTTCCTTGAATCAGGAGGGAAATCAATGTTACGAAGAATACGATATTGAAAATCTGTCCGGCCCCTTCAATATCGGCCACTACAGGATAGGTTGCGAAAATGATAGGTACGGCGCCGCGTAAACCCACCCATGAAATGAATGCTTTGGAACGTATGGAGATTTTATGTAACGGCGCGAGCGATATCATCACACTCAAAGGCCGGCCGACAAGTATCATAAATATGCCGATAAGAAGAGAGACGGCAGCGACATCGAGCATCTCATGCGGGTTTACCAGTAGTCCGAGCATGAGGAATACCACAATCTGAGCAAGCCACGTCATGCCTCCGATGAATTTTGTGATGCTTTTATAAGATGGCACACCTGCGTTTCCAATTACAATTCCGCTTATATAGACGGCAAGATAACCGTTGCCGGCAAGGTCGGTAGTTATGGCAAATGTGAAGAACACACATCCGATAATCAGAATCGATATCATTGACGCAGCTTGTGACGGATCCTCTTTTGAATCGGATTTCTGACCGAAACTGCGATACATTTTGATGAGCCATAGTGTGAATTTGCCCATCAAGAACCCTCCTGCTATTCCGACTCCGAATTGCAGTGCTAATTCTAACAATATGTCGCCGGTCGAGAGGCTTCCGTTGACTGTCAGAGCCTGGATGAGGATGATTGTAAGCATGTAGGCCATCGGGTCGTTTGAGCCGCTTTCAAGCTCAAGCATAGGCCGCAGATTGTGCTGGAGTTTTACTTTCTGGCTTCCCAATATTCCGAAAACAGACGCTGAATCAGTGGACGACATCGTGGCAGCAAGAAGCAGCGACGGCAGTAATGCGAAATGGATGTTTGTCCACGCCATTCCGGAGAGCCACCATATGAATACGCCGGTAATGAGCGTGGTCAGGACTACGCCTACAGTCGACAAAATCATACCAGGAACTATCACAGGACGTATCGCCGATATCTTTGTGTCGAGACCTCCGGAAAACAAAATGATGCACAACGCAATCATTCCGATAAACTGGGCGGTATTCATGTCGCTGAATTGAATACCGAGTCCGTCAGAGCCGAATGCCATTCCAACAAGAAGGAATATAAGTAGCAGAGGCAATCCGAATCGATAACTGGATTTTCCAATCAACACCCCGGCTATGAGCAGGGTCGAGCCGACAAGTATGATATTTTCGGATGTTATAAATCCCATAGGTTAGTTATAAATAAGTGAATCAAAGAAATAGATGACTCAGCTACTATTAGCCGATGATGTCATTGTAAATTATATCAGTGGCTCCAATGCTGGCTTTGATATAATTTCCTGCCGCCTGTCCGGCTTCAGTCAGTGTTTCGGAGTCGTTTATGAAACGATCCATTATGTCGTTGAACTGCTTATTTTCACTAAATGATATGCCGCCACCTGCTGCAATCAAATCGGAAGCCTCTTTAAATTTCTTATGGTTAGGCCCGAAGATGACCGGAATGCTGTATACTGCGGCTTCGTTAAGATTGTGGATTCCGACTCCGAAACCTCCGCCGATATATGCGATGTCTCCATAAACATAGGCGCTTGACAGCACGCCGAAGCAGTCGATAATCAGGCAGTCGGCTTTTGCCGCCTCTTCAGGAGTCGTCTGCGACATTCTGACATATGGACGTGTCAGTTTTGATGTAATTTCTTTAATGCGGCATTCGTCAACCTCATGTGGCGCTATAATCAGTTTGATTTCGGGATGAGAATTGAAATATGGGATTATATGTGTCTCATCCGGCTGCCATGTGCTTCCTGCCACAAATGTGAGCTTGCCTTTGTCGATAAAGTTTTCGATTTCCGGAATCTTTTTGCATGTCCCCATTATGTCGGTCACGCGGTCAAAACGAGTGTCGCCGGCAACAGTTACTTTGTCTATCCCTATTCCTGCCAGTAATTGTTTTGAATGTTCGTCCTGAACATATATGTGATTGTAGCAGTGAAGCATTTTGCGGAACATTCCTCCCCACGGCTTGAAGAATATTTGTGAAGAGCGAAAAATGGCCGATATGATGTAGGTGGGGATTCCTCTCCGTTTTAACTCACTGAGATAATTTCCCCAAAATTCATATTTCACAAATATGGCCATACATGGATTCACAATATCAAGAAATTCCTTCACGCGGCGTTTGGTGTCAAAAGGCAAATAGCTTACAATATCTACCTGTCGGAAGTTTTTGCGCACTTCATATCCTGAAGGGGAGAAAAATGTAAGAAGAATTTTTTTCTCAGGATGTTCGCGGCGGATTTTTTCAATCAATGGACGGCCTTGCTCAAATTCGCCTAAGGAGGCGGCATGAATCCATATGTAGCGTTCTCCCTGGTTTATGTTTTGACGGAGATATGCCAACGCCGCTTTCTCTCCGGCGGCAAGTTTTTTCAACTTGTCGTTTCTGCAGGCTCCGGCATTTATCCCGACTCCCATCAAACGGATTGCGAAGTTATATATGGGATTCATCTCGGTTAAATAGCGATTTTAGTTGTGGCCAGTTTAATCCGTCGTATTGTTTCCTCTTTTCCGAGCAATTCGGTTATATCAAACATGTGAGGGCCTTTACATTCTCCTACAACAGCAAGACGGAAGGCGTTCATTACATTGCCGAGATGATATCCCTTGTCGACAATCCATCCGAGAACTATCGGCTCGGATGCTGCAGAGCTGAAATCGTCGATGCTTTCGAGCAGATCGACAAGCTCGGTCATGATGCGCGGAGTGTCTTCCGACCAGCGTTTCTTAATATCTTTGGGGTTATATTCCGTCGGTTCTTTAAAAAAGAACTTGGTTTGATCCCATAAATCTTTTACAAAGTAGATGCGTCCTTTGACCAGGCCGACAACCTTGGAAAGGAAAACATCGCTATATCTGTCAACGTCAATATCGTGGGCTTTGAGAATCGGCTTAAATAATTGGGCTAATTCGATATCAGGCATTTTCTGCAGATACTCGTGGTTGAACCAACGTCCTTTCTCGAAATCAAATTTAGCTCCTGAGCGGGAACAATGGGCAAAGTCGAATTTTGAAATAAGTTCGCTCATTGACATGATTTCGGTATCGTCGCCCGGATTCCATCCAAGCAAAGCAAGGAAATTGACTACCGCTTCGGGCAGATATCCTGATTCACGGTAGCCTGATGAGATTTCTCCGCCTTCGGAATGCCATTCCAGCGGGAATACAGGAAATCCGAGACGATCGCCGTCACGTTTGCTTAATTTCCCCTTGCCGTCAGGTTTCAACAATAACGGCAGATGAACGAATTCGGGGGCAGTGTCGCTCCATCCGAAAGCTTCATAAAGTAGCACGTGGAGTGGGGCAGACGGCAGCCATTCTTCTCCTCGAATGACATGGCTCACCTCCATCAAATGGTCGTCTACAATGTTGGCCAAGTGGTATGTAGGCAGATCATCGGCACTCTTATAGATGACTTTATCATCGAGTACCGATGAATTTATTGTGACTTTCCCGCGTAAAATATCGTTTACTTCAACGTTTCTTCCCGGCTCGATTTTGAAGCGGACAACATATTGATTACCATCAGCGATAAGTTTGTCAACCTCCTCTTTAGGGAGAGTGAGAGAATTGCGCATCATTGTTCGTGTTGATGCGTCATATTGGAAGTTTGGAATCTCGGCACGTTTAGCCTCAAGTTCGGCCGGCGTGTCAAACGCTATGTATGCTTTTCCGTTGTCAAGAAGCATTTTTACGTGTTCACGGTATATGTCACGTCGCTCGCTTTGTTTGTAAGGGCCGTAGGCGCCGCCTTCTTTTACTCCTTCGTCAATGCCGATTCCGAGCCATGCAAGAGCTTCGTTGATATATTCTTCAGCTCCCGGGACAAAACGGTTTGAGTCTGTGTCTTCAATGCGGAGTATCATGTCGCCCCCATGTTTGCGGGCAAAAAGGTAATTATATAATGCAGTGCGCACACCTCCTATATGGAGCGGTCCGGTGGGTGATGGCGCGAATCTAACTCTGACTTTACGGTTCATATCTTTAAATGATAATTTTTTTTGCAAAATTAACAATAATTTATGAGAGATTGCTTTTCGTTAAAGATTAATTTGGACGCTAAGATGATTCTTTTACTCATCGGGGAGTTGCTCCCGTGTAAAATGCGCGCACTTTTCCGAGAGGAAGGGCGCCTTCGAGTTTGACCGGTATACGGCTGGTGTCGGTTGTGATCCAGGTGTCCATTGCATCGGAAGAGATTTTGCCTTTCATAGTGAATGAGAACACCAGATGATATGTGCGCCATTTCCGTTTGTTTACGGTAATGGTTTCAACTCCTTTATATGCGACCGACAGGCGTTCCGCGCTTTTGCCTGAAAGAATGGCCACATTTACCGTGTCCCCAGGTTTCTTGGAGGAAAAATCGAGAGAACGCAGATAGTAGAATACCGAGAGCATATCGAGTGCCGGATTTTTAGCGTAAAGCACGGTGTCGGTCAATGTAATCGGACCATCGTTTTTTGAACGCTCACGTGTCGCATATCCGACTACGTTATTTCCTGACAGCTTGAATTTTACCACGTCATTGCCATATCGTGACCCTTCGTGGGTGATTTTTTGATATTCTACCGGCAGGCATGACGGGCGATTCATTGTCGAAATCAACGTATCTCGGACCATAAGCACTTTATCGGCCCATGGCAGTGTTGATGCGGCAAGTTTAGCCTGGTAATACGGGCCGTCATTGCGCAGCGACAATACAGCTGTCGCCGCATCTTTATTTATTAATCCCCAT
>CAZYXN010000093.1:0-11202 GCA_964651105.1 uncultured Muribaculum sp.
TTGCTCGAAAACCCACCGCCCTGACGTTAACATATTTTGTGGGATGGGGTCTAAAGCAACAACAGACAACAAACAATTCCGAAAGAAATGCAATTTCATTGTTAAAAATTTACGTTTTTATGATGTTAAGTTGTAAATTTGTAGAAATATTGTTCCACTCAAAAGTTCGCTAATGCGATTATTCAACCTTTTTCTAATATTTTCTATTGTCTTTATAGGCACAGCTTGCAGCTACTACAATTCCTCACAGAAAAAGATGGATGTCGCCGAAAAGCTTCTGACAGAGCATCCTGACTCGGCTTTGAGCATCCTGAAAGGCATACACCCACGTAACAGTAAGGGCACATCGGCCCGTCATGCCCTGCTGTTGACAATAGCCCAGGACCGCAACTGCATAACTCCCGCCGGGGACTCGCTGATAAAAACGGCGGTGGAATACTATTCCCGAGGCACGGCAGAACGTCTGAAAGCCGACTATTACGCGGGACGCATATATCTGCGCCACGGGGAATACAAAAAGGCGGTCGAGTCGCTGCTTGATTCTGAGGAATCAGCTCTTATCCTTAAGGACAATTACTTTCTGGGGCTTATATACCGGGAGCTTACATATATGTTCAACTCTGTAAGCGATCAGGACAATGAACGCCATTACGCCAAACGTGCATACGATTGTTTTCGGACAACAGGCGACAGTGTTCTGATAAAATTTGCGGCGCTCGACTATGGAAGATCTCTAAGCCGTGACCCCAAAAGTATCGAAGAAGGACGAATACTTCTTGACAGTCTTATTACAGCCGCCTCCACTGATGACGCGCTTGACTTGCTGATTCGGGCCGACGCGTCGCGCGTAAATATCGGAGCACAATTCCTCTCTATCTTTTTTAAGGTGAAAGGCCGCAATGACCTGTTTCATCTTATGCGCAATTTCACGCACTCCTTTCCCGATGATTTCTTTCGCAGCGACACTCCGGGAGAAACCGAAGATTATTATTGCATGATGCCGTTGACGAGCGGTGTCATACTCAATATGATTGCCGAGCCGTATGCTCGGGAAATACACAACCGCCTCAATAAGCTGTATCTGAATTCATATCACCGCGAATGGCAAATAATATCGCCTGATTTCCGGATTCCTGACTACCAGGAATTTAATAAATCAGAATACTCTACCGCAATGGTCGATGATTATCTCGCGCTACGACAGGAAAACCTGATGAGCAAAGAGAAACAGACACGGCAACACTGGATTTTCACTCTATGGGTGTTGGCAATCCTGACAGTCGCGTCAATCGCCACATATATAATAAAGACAATCCATAACCGCAGGAAACAAAACAACCTTATTGCCGACGCGTCGGAATTGAGGCATATGCTCAAAAGCAAAGACCAAAGCATCAACGGGCTGCAGGATTACCTGGACTCGCTGTACGGAGAAAATTTCAGACTGCTTGAAGAGCTGTGCGACATGTTCATCCTGCCGTCAAAGCACTCCTCGGAGCAGAAACGCATATACGAGAATGTGCAGTCGATTGTCAACGGATTTAAAATGGACGGCAAGCGCCGGTCTGAGATTGAAAGATATGTGAACCGATACAAGGGAAATGTCGCGTCAAAATTCCGTATTGACTTTCCGGGACTGCCCGAACGCGACTACGCATTGTTTCTTTATCTTGCCGCCGGATTCTCCCGACAAGCTATAAGCTACTTCATGGGCGATAATGTCAGCGTGATTTATAATCGTAAGACCAGGCTTAAAAAACGCATCCTCGCTTTCGACGGAATCAATAAAAATCTATATCTTGAGGCCTTGAAGTATCCTTCGTCATGTAATTTTGACGACATGATAGATAAAAATCACTCCTCATCAGCAACCACCTATCAACCAGCTAATTGCCGGGCGAGTGTGATAGATTAATTACCCCTGCAAATTTGATTTTCCCCATCAATAAAAGTAACTTTGTATATTGATTTATATCTCTCTCCGCACGAAAACTGACAGTTATGCAGGAGAAAGTATTCATAAACAATTTACTTTTATTAAGCAATTATACACAACAGAAATTCCCGGCTTGAGAAAGTCGGGAATTTAATTTTTCCAACTGATATCTCCGTAATCCCCGACCACTGATCCTCCATCTAAAATCTCCTCAGACTCCTGTTGATATCACCATTTGACCAATGGATTGACGAGGTACACGCCCGAGGCAACAAAGCGACAGTTTTGGAAATAACCGACGAATACCTTGAATGTCTCTTAAAAGGAGAAATGTATTACGGAGGCGAGGGCATACAACTATAATCCTCCGCCACTATGTAATCCGGCGTTGCCCAACGTCAGATTACATATCATATTTACCTTATCACATTAAAATACATATCCTTATCGGGATTGGACGATGCGAGTATACGTTTTTTCAATCGCGTCTTGCGATTAGATATAACTTCCATTGAATCATTCATAAAAAACGCTATCGCCGGACGGGAAAATCCGGCGGCAAGATACAGAAACAATACGTAGTCGCGTTCGGGCAATCCAGGAAAGTCGGCACGGAATCTCGATACAACATCCCCCTTGTATCGGTTCACATACTTCTCAATCTCCGACAGGCGCTTGCCGTCCATTTTGAACCCGTCGACAATCGACTGCACATTCTCATATATGCGTTTCTGCTCCGAAGAGTGCTTTGACGGCAGGATGAACATGTCGCACAGCTCTTCAAGCAGTCTGAAATTTTCTCCGTACAGCGAGTCCAGGTAATCCTGCAACCCGTTGATGCTTTGGTCTTTGCTTTTGAGCATATCCCGCAATTCCGACGCATCGGCGACAAGTTTATTACGCATCCGACGGTAATGCATTGATTTGATGATAAATGCCGCAACAAAAAGCACGATCGTCACAATAACGACAATTATTGCCAATCGCCATCGCTCACCGATACTCTTCTCCCTATCCAACAACCGGTTATGCCGATAGGATATATAGTTGTCAGCCCATTCAGAATCGTATTCGCTGTCAAAATGCGCATAATAATCCGGGAACTCAAATCCGGGACCGGCCACTTCCCATTCCCGGAAATATAATTCGACTCCAAGATTATTCAATTGACGATGTATCTCTTTTACATACTTTTCCGACACATATATCAATGACACCCCGCTTTTGCCGGGATAATCCGCACAATAATCCGACGGCCCGTTGACATTATCCGTCTTAAAAAAATCAGCAGGGAAATATTCGGTAAAATGTTCGCTTATTTTAGTTGATTCTTTAAATTGCTCCCTAATGAAATAAGGATAGTGCAATTTAATAATCGGACTCGCTTTTACACGCAACGCCTCGGCCCGCAGAAACAGGTCAATCGGAGTATCGCCCATTGAATGCCTCAAAACACTATCCAAAATTCCAACTCCGCGCTCACAACCATTGTCATCGAAATATTCGGCCCGGCCATATTCCAACGCTCCAAACTTTACCAACAGACTGTCGCCACTGCAACGGAAAGCCTCATATGCCTTCCCTGCATAAAGGCGGCTCTTTGCTCTGTCTCTCGCCTCGCTGAAAAAATACGCCAGTTCACGGTAAATCAGCCCAAGCTGACGGCTATTCCCCAGCTTTAAAGCCGATTCTTCGGCATCCAGCAATGATTCCACTGTCCTACGATAAATTCCGTTACGTGAATATATTCGCCCGGAATAATAATCTGCGATCATTCGTTCTTTTGAACCGATATCATAATAATTGACCGCAATACTTATAACTGAATCATTTGGCGGAGTGACATAGTTAAGGTCTTGGGCAATCGTAAGCAGCAACGCATGCCGCGCTTTATTCTTTTTACCGCCTTCCTCCATATTAATACGGGAAGCGATGGCCAATGCGGAATCGGGCATGATTTCGAGCAAACTTTCAATCTCGTCAAGACTGCCTTCAACACCGCTATACCTGCCACAAGCTCCCAGTGCAAGAATCACCACAGCAAGACACAGAGCATATATTTTCATATCCAGATGTTTTGGCACAAAAGTACTACTTCTTTTTTTAATATCACACATGACATCAATGATTCCACATATCATCCGCTCGATCCATATCATTGATTATAAACAAATTACCGCATACCAATATTAAAAGACATATCACTATCACTCTGCATATCCACACAATAAAAGAATGAAATTTTTATACCCCTGTTCCATTCAAACGAAATACCAAAACAAAGTCCATATGCTCATTGATATGTGATTTTAAATAGTTGATATTTTTCTTTTTTATACGACAACACTAACTCTAAATACACAGGCAATTATAGTCAGATTATGATATGTGATGTTTCCGGCATGTAATTGATTATGAGCAACATTTACATTAAATTTGTGATAAATCAAAAAAATATAAAAATGCACAAAAAAACTATTGCAATTTTAACTTTATTAATTATTTCAACCATTGGGCCGATTATTGCTCCTGCAAAATCAGAAATCAGCACACAGGACAATATCAGAGTACGGGCTAGGTTAGCGGATGTTCTAGGGCGTTGGGAATTTCAAGCATGGTGGAGCATCAACATGACTGTTATTAACATAGCAAATGACGGAAATGTCTATGGAGAGTATTACTTATACTGTCTCAATCTCGATGAAGCAATGGAGGGGCGTTTGGCTCCTGGCAGAGGCTCTCTTGAGAAAAATTTTCAGAATCCAAGCGGAGGAACATGGAAGTTTAATGTAAACTTAAGTGGAAATTATTCTGAATTATATGCAATCGTAGTTGATTTTTAAATCTTTAACTCTAAAATATAAACGACAATGAATACGAAATTATTTATTACTGCCGTTATTTTATGGCTATTTTACGGATGTAGCGCCAACGATATTGCCGACACCAGAACCAAAGAAGAGAATCTCTCCGCAAAAGAACTTGTCGAGAATAATATCTTTATTGATATTCCGGAATATCCGGCGATAGGCAAATACGGCTCAGGAACAGCCCTCGACAATAAATCACGAGCGGCCAATTACCGTTTCATAAAACACCTGAAACTGGAAAACGGGAAATTCTCCTGTGATTTGAATTCGGGAATCGAAATAAATATTTCTCAGGATTTATTTGAAAAGTTGATGAAAGATCACGTTATTGATATGAATAAATGGATTGACGAGGTACACTCCAGAGGCAACAAAGCTCTAGTCTTTAAAACTAACGACAAGTATCTTGAATGTTTATTAAACGGAGAAATATGCTATGGAGGCGATGAGCAGATAGAGCTATGATTAATCACTAAAAACGCAAAAGAGAGACGCAGCTTTATAAGCCGTGTCTCTCTTTTTGTGTGCTGTATCGCAACAATAATTAGTTATTTTCAGGGCGAAGTTTGCGCACGGTCACTGCAGTCTGCCACATTTCGCTCTCACGAAGAGCCTTGAGCTCATCCTCAAGTTTCTCGCGATAGTCAGGCTTGGAGTTGCTGTCAATCGAAATCTGAGCTTCATTTCCACACTTCACGCTTGCATAAAGCTTCTCAACAACCGGCTTGATAGCGTCATGGAACGGGCCCATCCAGTCAAGAGCTCCGCGTTGTGCGGTAGTCGAGCAATTGGCATACATCCAGTCCATACCGTTTTTTGCAAAGAGAGGCATCAACGACTGAGTAAGCTCTTCGACTGTCTCGTTGAAAGCTTCGGAAGGAGTATGTCCGTTTTCACGCAACACTTCGTACTGAGCCAGAAGAAGACCCTGAATAGCGCCCATAAGAGAACCGCGTTCGCCGGTAAGGTCAGATGTGGCCTCACGCTTGAATGTAGTCTCAAAAAGATATCCTGAACCGATGCCTATGCCGAGAGCGATAGTGCGTTCAAGCGCGCGTCCGGTATAATCCTGCTCAATAGCGTATGACGAGTTAAGACCGCGTCCTTCAAGGAACATTGTGCGCAGTGAAGTGCCCGATCCCTTGGGAGCCACCATTATCACATCCACATCCTTCGGAGGAACGACACCCGTGCGGTCGCTCCATGTGATAGCGAATCCATGAGAGAAATAAAGAGCCTTGCCTGGAGTCAGATACTTCTTGATCGTAGGCCAAACCGACATCACTGCAGCGTCAGAAAGAAGACACATGATGATTGTACCGCGTTCACAAGCCTCCTCAATGCTGAAAAGAGTTTCACCGGGCTTCCATCCGTCAGCGACCGCCTTGTCATAAGTTTTTCCCTGACGCTGACCCACAATCACATTAAAGCCGTTGTCGCGCAAGTTCATACTTTGCCCCGGGCCCTGAACGCCATAACCGATAACGGCGATAGTCTCGTTCTTAAGCACTTCTCTTGCCTTTTCCAAAGGAAATTCATCGCGGACGATAACAGTTTCTTCAACTCCGCCAAAATTCATTTTTGCCATAATTTTGTATATTTTATTAGGTGATTAAATATTGTCTGTAAATATTATCCGCGCTTTCGACAACACATCGTCTCCACGGGAAATAACACATGAATAATCATTATCCCCGCTCTGCTGTCTGACGACAGAAACCGACTCCCCGTAACGTGCCTCATGCATAAAGGCGATATCAAACCGCTTCACCTGATGAGTGTCATAAAAATCCAGATTCCACTCATTGAGCAAAAGCTCGACATACCGCACAGTATTGACATGGCGATTGAAATCGCAGTCACAATAACGGAAACGATAAGTATCTCCGCTCATGACCTCATGATCGGGAGATAGACTGATACGAGGAAACCGGTCAATGGGGCATCTTTTCTCCGATATGACATCGCGCATTGACTCGAGAAGCGAAAGGTCGCCGCTCTGACGTTTCTTTATGTCGATACCCATCCACACCGATGACGCATAGCCGAGTATCTCGTCGCCCGACTTTATTTCAAAATTTCGTTGAGAGAAATGACGATTGACATCCTCAACCCATGTAGTCAGCGAATAGGCCTCATTCGCTCCCGGCCAGCGCCTCATCTCAAGCGACACTCGCGACAGCACCCATGCAAGCCCCTCGCGGCTCAACCTGGCAAAACCCACGTCAAGATGATTGGCATGGAATGTCGCTGTCTCTATCAACCGGGACACAAGCAGCGGCACAGGCATTTTCGCTTCGGGATTGCATTCGCCGGCAGTCAGCAGATAATCTACTTTATATTCCTTTATTCGCTGGTTCATAAATTGCCGTGTTTACGCATATTCTGCTCGGTAAGATAGATGGAGAGATGCTCCTTCGCATCCTTGGTCACAGCGACACGCCCTGACCGCACAAACTGCAGAATATCATATTTCTTCAATTCCTGGAACAGGTTTTCCGTTTCATCGATATGTCCGGTTTTCTCTATCACCACATAATCACGTGTTATCTCCAGAATACGCGCATTGTGACGGCGTATGATCTCTTCCACATTCCTGTCATCGAGCAAACGCCGTGTAGGCACTTTATATAAAGCCACTTCCTGATACACGATCTCTTCGTCAGTATAAAGATAAGCCTTAAGCACGTCTATACGTTTCTCTATCTGGTTTACAACACGCTCCATCATGGGGCGGTTGCTGTAGCAAGTGATGATAAATTTATGAATCCCCTCTATTGAAGACGGACTTACCGACAAGCTCTCGATATTCAGGCAACGGCGTGTAAATATAATTGATATCTGATTAAGCAGCCCGACCTGGTTTTCGGAAAACACCGCTACTGTAAATAATTGATCTTCCATACAAAAAACAGGTTATGAGTTGTAAAATTCAGTTGCGTTAAGCATAATTCTGTCGACATCGCCGCCGGCCGGAATCATCGGGAAAATCATATCGGTCTCATCGATATTGACATTCAACAGATAGGCTGCGTCATGCTCAAGCATACGCTTTATCGCCCCGTCAAGCTGCTCACGCGTCTCGACATTCTCTGCTTTTATCCCATAGGCCTCCGCAAGCATGACAAAATCAGGATTGATAAGAGGAGTCTGAGAAAATCGGTCATTGAAAAACAATGATTGCCACTGACGCACATTGCCGAGAAAATTATTGTTCAGCAACACGATTTTCACATCGGTGCCGTACTCGAGAATAGTGCCCAATTCCTGAATTGTCATCTGCAGTCCTCCGTCGCCGGCAAACAGACATACTGTCCGTTCGGGATCGCCCATCTTGGCTCCTATCGCTGCTGGAAGCCCGAAGCCCATTGTCCCGAGACCGCCGGAAGTGATAAGAGAACGAGGTTTGGTATAACGGAAGTAACGGGCTGAAAACATCTGGTTCTGGCCTACGTCAGTCACTACCACGGCATCATGTCCCGTAGCTTCGGAAACCTTGTTTACAACCTCTCCCATGTTCATTCTGCCGGATTCCGGGAAAACCTCCCTTTTCACCACCTTTTCAAACTCGATTTGGGCCGGGCGGTCAAAAGTCGCAAGCCACTCGGAATGTTTTGCATTCTTGACCTTCGGAATAAGATGC
The DNA here is from genome assembly GCA_964651105.1 of uncultured Muribaculum sp. Classification (GTDB taxonomy): domain Bacteria; phylum Bacteroidota; class Bacteroidia; order Bacteroidales; family Muribaculaceae; genus Muribaculum. Next base: position 8,450 of record CAZYXN010000093.1, read on the forward strand.
TGCAACACTGTGCGGGCATCGCCATGAACAGCTACTGTCACGGGAATATTTTTATTGAATTCCGAAGAGTCAATGTCTATATGCACTATTTTGGCGTTTGGAGCATATGTCTTGACATTGCCTGTCACACGGTCGTCAAACCGCATTCCGATTGCAATCAGCAAGTCGGCCTGGTTTGTATTGACGTTAGGTCCTATATTTCCATGCATTCCAAGCATCCCTTTATAAAGAGGATGTGATGACGGTATCGTTGACAATCCGAGCAAAGTCGCCGCGACCGGTATGTCGGCAGTCTCGGCAAGACGTGCAAGCTCCTTTTCGGCATTTGAAATCATGATGCCGTGTCCGGAAAGAATCATCGGACGTTCAGCCTGATTGATAAGACGGGCCGCCTCATCAATAGCAGTCTCGTCAATTTCAGGCACCGGCTGATAGGAACGTATGTATTCACATTTTTTATGCGAAAATTCAGTCATTCCCACCTGCGCGTCCTTAGTAAAGTCAAGCACTACCGGCCCTGGACGGCCGCTTGAAGCTATATAAAAAGCACGGGCGACAGCCCAGGAGACATCCTCGGCGCGACGTATCTGATAGCTCCATTTCGTCAATGGCTGCGTCACACCCACGACATCGGTTTCCTGAAAAGCGTCAAACCCAAGAAACGGAGTTGCCACCTGTCCGGTGATCACCACCATCGGAGTGCTGTCCATCAACGCATCGCCGATACCGGTGATGACATTGGTGGCGGCCGGCCCTGATGTCACAATCACAACTCCGGGACGCCCCGTGACACGTGCGTATCCCTGAGCAGCGTGAGTGGCGCCCTGTTCATGACGCACCAATATGTGACGCAAGCGGTCTTGGTAATCATATAACTTATCATATACAGGCATGATAGAACCGCCGGGATAACCAAACACAAGGTCAACACCCTCACATATAAGCGCGCGCATCAACGCGTCGGCTCCGGAAATCATTTCACTCATAGAAATTTCTTTTTTATTCCATACACTTTTACAACTCTCTTACACCACCCTTGTCAGCCGATGTAACCATTGCGGCATAAGCGCGCAAAGCTTTCGACACCTTACGGTCTCGGTCGGCGGGGGTAAACGCGTTCTTGCCACGCGCCTCCTCTTCGGCTCTTCGGGCGGCAAGCTCCTCATCGGAAACAAGCACATTAATGCTACGGGCAGGAATGTCGATTTCTATGATGTCGCCGTCGCGCACCAGTCCGATATTTCCGCCGGCGGCGGCTTCAGGAGAGATATGCCCGATTGACAATCCTGATGTCCCGCCCGAAAAACGGCCGTCGGTGATCAGCGCGCACTCCTTTCCGAGATGTTTTGACTTTATATAACTTGTCGGGTAAAGCATTTCCTGCATACCCGGGCCCCCTTTAGGTCCTTCATAAGTGATCACCACCACATCGCCGCTTACGACTTTGTCGCGGAGAATCCCGTCGACTGCCGCCTCCTGGGAAGTAAACACTTTCGCAGGTCCCCGGAAGCGGAATATGCTCTCGTCGACACCCGCAGTCTTGACCACACAGCCGTCGGCAGCTATATTCCCTTTCAGCACCGCAAGACCTCCGTCTCTTACATACGCATGTTCGAAATCACGGATACAGCCGTGTTGGCGGTCTGCATCAAGACTTTCGTAGCTGTTGTCCTGACTCCCGAGTTTAAGATTCCGTCCGCCTCCGGGAGCGCTTAGCCACATCTCCTTGGCCTCGTCGCCAAATCCGTCGCCATCGACTGCAAACTTGTCAATCGCCTCGCCGAGAATCATGCGGTCTACACGATTGACACTTGTGTCTATAATCTTATTGTCGGCAAGCTGCTTCATGATTGACAGAATGCCCCCTGCGCGATTCACGTCCTGAATATGGTAATGGGAGTTGGGAGCTACCTTGCACAACACCGGAGTGACACGCGACAGGCGGTCGATATCGGCCATTGTAAAATCCGCGCCGGCCTCATTTGCCACGGCAAGCAGGTGGAGCACCGTATTGGTCGAGCCGCCCATGGCTATGTCGAGAGTCATCGCGTTAAGCATCGCCTGACGTGTCGCGATATTGCGCGGCAACACGCTTTCATCTCCGTCATTATAATATGCAAATGTATTTTCCACTATCTGACGGGCCGCCTTACGGAACAATTTTTCCCGGTTTTTGTGAGTTGCTAAAATAGTTCCGTTGCCTGGCAAAGCAAGTCCGATAGCCTCGTTAAGAGAGTTCATCGAGTTGGCCGTGAACATTCCCGAGCAGGAGCCGCATGTAGGACATCCTTTCTGCTCAAGAAGCTTGACGGTGTCGTCATTGACTGAGCTGTCAGCGCTCTCAATCATTATGTCGATAAGATCTACGGCCCTCCCTTCGACATCTCCTGCCTCCATGGGGCCGCCGGAAACAAAAATTGTCGGTATATTCAGACGCATGGCAGCCATCAGCATTCCCGGAGTGACTTTGTCACAGTTGGAAATACAGACCATCGCGTCAGCTTTATGGGCGTTCACCATATATTCGACAGAATCGGCGATAAGGTCGCGAGAAGGAAGTGAATACAACATCCCGTCATGCCCCATGGCAATTCCGTCGTCAATGGCAATCGTATTGAATTCGGCGGCGAAGCATCCTTGTTTTTCTATCTCTTCTTTGACTATCTGACCGATTTCATGCAGATGTGTGTGACCCGGCACAAATTGCGTAAAAGAGTTCACGATAGCGATAATCGGTTTGCCAAACTGAGATT
>CAZYXN010000094.1:0-10920 GCA_964651105.1 uncultured Muribaculum sp.
AACGGTTCCGTAAGCTCTACGCCGCGAAGTTCCTTGAACAGATGCTTGGCCATCCCCTCAAACAGGTTGATGATATCATCCTGCTCCACATAGCTCATCTCGCAGTCGATCTGAGTAAACTCAGGCTGACGGTCGGCGCGGAGGTCTTCGTCACGGAAACATTTCACAATCTGGAAATACCTGTCCATACCCGACACCATCAGAAGCTGTTTAAGCGTCTGCGGCGACTGGGGCAATGCATAGAACTGCCCCGGATTCATACGCGAAGGAACCACGAAATCGCGGGCGCCTTCAGGAGTCGAGCCAACAAGCATAGGCGTCTCGATTTCAAGAAATCCCTTTGAATCGAGATAACGCCTTACCTCCATAGTCATCTTGTGACGCAACTCCAGATTTTTTCTCACACAACTGCGGCGCAGGTCGAGATAACGGTATTTCATGCGCAGGTCGTCACCGCCGTCGGTATCATCCTCGATAGTGAACGGAGGCACTTCCGATGCGTTCAGCACATTAAGTTCTTTCGCGATAATTTCAATTTCTCCCGTTGGAAGATTAGGATTCTTGTTGGAACGTTCTGCTACGGTTCCCGTAATCTGAGCCACGTATTCACGTCCCAGATGGTTGGCTGCTTCGCAAAGAGCCGCGTCGGTATCATTGTTAAAAACTACCTGAGTGATACCGTAACGGTCACGCATATCCACAAATGTCATGCCGCCCATCTTACGTACGCGCTGAACCCAGCCTGCAAGCGTCACCGTCTGACCGGCGTCGCTGAGGCGGAGTTCACCGCATGTTCTGGTTCTATACATATAACTTATGTTGATACTTACTATGAAAAACTAAATTATTCACAAAGTTAATGAATATTACCTTAAAATGAAAATCAAGCGAAATCAGCGGTTGATATATTTTTTACCGTTCTTGATCACTACACCCTTGTAGTTTTCGTCCACCTGAACACCCTGAAGGTTATACATGGGGACATCTTCATCTTCCGCTTCGAAAGTAACGTCGGCCACTCCGGCGCTTTCATTGTTGGTGTTGCTGTAAGTCAGCAGGCGTATTCCGTGAAGATACATCGGGACTTTCGTGTGATTGCCGATATAGATGGTGCGCCCGTAACCGGCCTCGGCAGTAGCAGCTTTCTCACATTTTATCTCAATAGGACCGCCGTTTTCTTCTGTATAATCATACTTGCAGTCCTGCATGTTTGCCCATTTTCCGCAATAAGGGGCATCCTGGCAGCGGAGTGTCAGGGTATAAGAATTCCCAATCCGGATCGAGTGATGTCTCATAGCAAGTTATATACTTCAAATCGGCATATCGTAGATTACTCTTTTTACCTGCACGTAAAGTGAGATAAAGTTTTTCCTGTTCGCTTGACACATATACCTCCAATTCGGCCAGATCAGGAACTTGCAACATTATACCGCCTCCATATTGACCTGAGCCTGTACACACTTCCACTTTACTTTCAGGGAATATTATACCTCCGGTTTTAGAGCCTTCACCACCCTTTTCACCCTTTGAATTGTAACCTTTTACCGTAGCGTCAAGTTCGCAGGCCGGAATGGAAAAATCGTCCAGCTCATATTTAGCGTCATCAAGCGTGATTTTCTTTTCGCCAAGTCTGGTGCCGCAATATTTGTTTAGCTTTTCAGCCGAGTCAAGCCACAGCCATCCCTCCGCGTCCACATCGGCGAGATTAAAGAAATTGTAAGTCTCCTGCGCGTTTAAAGACAGAGATGCGGCGACTAATGCCGCGAGAGTAAAAAACTTTTTCATATTAAGAAAATTAAAAATTATTGATTATTCTTATACTTCAACCCATTCAGGATTCTGCTCGATGCCGTGATAGCGGATATCGTCCCATGGAATCGGCCAGTAATACTGACGCGAATGGAAATAACGTGTGTTGGTGTTACGTCCGTTGACCACAGAATGAGTGATACGCTTTGACCCGTCGGCATTATACACGATGCGTATGTTGTAGAGCGGATTGGTGTCGCCGCACATTTTCTCCTCGGCGGTTCCGTATCTCAGCAAGTCCCAGTAAGTGGTCTTTTCAAATGCAAGTTCCACCCGGCGCTCATTCATGATGTCATCCCATGTCACCGATGCCAGCTCAGGCATATGCACGCGCGAGCGTATCTGGTTGATTTTGTCACGGGCCGCCTCTTCCCGTCCCGCCTTGAAGTCTATTTCGGCGTAATCGAGCAGCAGTTCGGAATAACGCCACAGGATATAGTTCTGTGAGCTTGCATAGGTCTCGTCAGTGTTGATCACCTGACTCTCGCGGAGGAATTTCGCCATATAATACCCCGTACGGCTTATTGAGGCCTCTGACGACGACCCGTAACGCGTCAGGTCGGCGCCGGCCACATCCTTACCGTCGACACGGGTGTAGTGTATCTCCATTTCATGGTCTTTCCAGATAGCGCCGTCGTAAAGGATGTTGGCGTAGAATCGGTAATCGCGGTTTTTGAACGGCTCCTGCGAGTCATATCCCGAAGCCGGGTCGGAAATCATTTTGCCGTTGTCCATGCGGTATTCGTCCACATGATTCTGGGTCGGATTGTAGGCGCAGTTCACGCCGGTCATGCTTGGAGGAGCAGCGTCTCGGTCGAGACGGTGGCCGAATTCATACATCCAGTTTCCGTCATCGTTGTGCTGCACCTCCCATATCGACTCCTTGGAGTTTTTGGTGAGGAATATATTGCGATACCCGGCCACAACCTGCTCACGCGACGTGCCGTTAATCTCCAGTAGTCCGTACACATTCAAATCTATCACACGCTGATACTCCTTGCCGGCAAGTTCAAGCATCGCCGACGACTGGTTGTCAAGAAATCCCAGATAAGGCTTTTCGGCGTTCTGGAAGTGCTCGCCCGATGCCCAGAAATAGGTCTTCCCTTTAAGCATATAGGCGGCTCCGCGTGTGGCGCGCCCTATGTTTGACTGGTCGTATGACTCCTCCAGCATTTGGGCTGCCTGTTCAGCCTCGTCGGTGATGAATTTCACCATCTCCTCGTAGCTGGCGCGCGGAAAGCGCGTTTTGTCCTGAATAGGGTTGAATGTGCGGTCTATCAACAGCACTCCCCCGTAATGGCGGAAAAGCACATAATAATAGTAGGCGCGGAAAAAATGAGCCTCACCAAGAATACGTGTCTTGATTCGAGCAGGCAGCTCACGCTCATGCTCAAATATCTTGTTGATGGAGCGTATTTGCTCATAACAGGTCTGCCATTTCAGGCGCCCGCGAGAAGTAATCAGCACCTGGGAGCCGGCGAGCATCTGGCCGTAACCGGCTTGATACCAGTCGCTGCGCCCCACGGTAATCTGGTCGCCGAACCACGGTTCAAACTCCTCGCCGAGATTTTTGAACGAAGTCGACACGAGAATACTGAAGCCATTATCCATGTTTCTGTACCATCCGGCGGTATATTCATCAAGCAGCTTCTCGTTGCCCCATATTTCAGATTCGCCCAATTTGTCGTTCGGAGAATCTCGGAATATGTCGTCACACGATGTGAGCGCCATGGAGGCGATAAGGCATGCGCCAATATATTTCAGTATGTTCATAAACAGCGGTTTTATTAGTTAGAAACCAAAATTGAAAGAGATACCGTAAGAGCGTTGGAGAGGATAACCGCGCAATGACTCCGGATCCATGTTGTCCAGAGATGACCATGTAAGAAGATTCGTTCCTTGCAAAGTGATGTCCACGGTAGAGATGCGGGCCTTTTTCAACAGACTTGACGGCAATCGATAACCGATTGTCAGAGCCTTGAGGCGCAGATAGTTGCACTTTTGAATCCAGTAAGTGCTCTCCTTGCGGTTGTTGTCACCGCTGGCGGCGAATTTTATTCGCGGATATTTGGCGTTGGGGTTGTCGGGTGTCCAGGAATCGGTATAGTGATAATCCTGGAATCGCTGAAGCGATCCGCTTTCCAGCGTATAGAGTTCGTTTATCATCTGCGTGTAGCCCCCCACGCCCTGGAACTGGGCATGGATATGGAATCCCTTCCACGACGCGCCGATACCGATGCCGTACACGATGTCGGGAAGCGACGAGTCTCTCACCTGTATCATGTCGGCGGTGGTAAGCTTGTTGTCGCCGTCCTGATCTTTGTATTTTATGTCGCCGGGAGCAAGCGTGACGTTGCCGCGTCCGTCCTGGTCCACATCCCACGCGTCAATCTCCTCCTGGCTCTGGAACAGGCCGTCGGCCTCATAAAGGAGCCACACCGACATCGGCTGGCCTTTGCGGCGCAGATTCTCCGATATGCTCGATTCATCGCCCCAGTCCAGGACTTTGTCCGAGAACGAGCCGATATTGAACGACACGTCATAACGGAAATCTCCGAGATTGTTGAGATGCTTGAACGACAGGTCCCAACCGCGATAACGCACCTTTCCCACATTGACCGACGGAGTCACGCCTCCGGTTCCTACCGACGGCGGGAAAAGATAACTCTGGGCCGACGTGACCATATTGGTGTTCATGCGCTGATACAGCTCCAGCGATGCCGACAGACGGTTGTTCCAGAAGCCGAGATCTACGCCGAAGTTGACATCCTTGGATTTTCCCCATTTCAGATCGGGATTGGGGAAAGAGCTGATTGAGGGGAGGAGACCCACCGTCCACAGGTTGCCGAAGTTATACCCTTGCGTGCTCGTGAAATTGTAATATTGCATATAGCTGAAATCGGAAGCCACTCCGTCATTTCCAAGAATACCGGTAGAAGCGCGGACTTTGGCGAAAGAGAGGAGCGACGGAGCCACATTGGCAAAAAACGGCTCGTTGGAGATAACCCATGACCCGGAGACTGTCGGGAAGAAACCCCAGCGGTTGCCCGGAGCGAATCGGGTCGAACCGTCCACACGGAAGCTGAACTCGGCGAAATAACGGTTGTCATAACCGTAAGAGGCGCGGCCCACTACCGAAGCGCGCTGGCTGTAGGCCTCGCTTCCCGAGATACTGCCGTTGGAAGTGTTGCCGATGACCTCGGGCAACTCTCCGGGAAGATTGTCATTGATCGCGCGGAGATATTTATTTTTGTAATCCTGGTAATTGACTACCGCAAGAGCCGTCACCGAATGCTTTTCGGCAAAGGTATGGTTATAGTTGATACCGGCTTCCACCAGCATGTTGTTGACACGCTGTTTGCGGTTGAGCATTGTTATTTTTGCTTTTGGATACACCGTGTTCTGGTCGACTGAAGTGGTTCCGTCTGCCGCATCGTAAAGATAGAGCGCGACAGGTTTGCGGAACTCGGTCAAGTCGGTATGGTTGAAATCCATAGTTCCTTTTAAATACAGCTGAAGCCCGTCAATATAAGGTATGTCATAACGGAATACGGCGTTCACCGTGTGATAGTCCGAGCTGGTCTTGCGGTAACCGCCAAGACCCTCGACATCGATAAGCGGATTGGCGCTGTTGAGGCTTGCCAGCTGTCCGTTGGTGTATCTCAGCACTTCAAGCGGAGAAAACGAGTAAGCGTCATCAACTGTCGTGGAGCTCGTGTTCTTGTATTCCGAAATGGCGCCCGTGAGGTCTACCGACATCGATAGGCCGGTGAAAATATCGGCATCGACCTTCACCGAATAATTGTATCGGTTGCGTCCTACACCCGAATATAGCCCCTTCGAGTCGGAATAGCCCCCCGAGATGAAGTAACGTATCGAGTTTACGCCGCCAGAAAGTGATACGGAATGGCTTTGCGAATGCCCCCATTTCTTGAAATAGTCAAAGAGGTCACTGTCGCCGTAGAGATTCGGATCCGATCCTATGAGGCTTAAATCATATGGCTCGCGAGTGTCGCTGGCCGACGATTCAACCGCGCGGTTATACAATTCGGCAAACTTGTAGCTGTCCAGAAATTTCGGAAGATAGGTGGCTTCCTCGAAATTGAACTGGCCACGGTAGCTGACCTTAGTCTTGCCGGAATTGTTTCCGCGTTTGGTCTGCACGAGAATGACTCCGTTGGCAGCGCGGGCGCCATAAACCGCCGCCGCAGCCGCGTCTTTGAGAATAGATATGCTTTCGATGTCGTCCGGATTCAGATCGCTAAGTCGCATTTCTCCGTCGTTGGTGTCGACACCGAGTCGTGGAACGCCGTCAATCACAAGCAGCGGGTCGCCCGTGTTTCCACGTATGCTGATGCGCGATTCACGTGCCGACGACGGGTCGCCGCTGTAAGCGTGCACTCCAAGTCCGGCAGCCTGGCCGGCAAGAGACTGGTCGATATTTATCGCCGGAATTTTCAACAGGTCGTCGCCCGAGAGAGTCTCGACCGAGGCGGTCAGCCCAGTCTTCTTGGCTGTTCCGTAACCGATGACGACAACCTCGTCAAACTCACCGGCGTTGACTTTCATGTCGACTTTGACATTGGTCGTTTCGGCAGAGACTTCCAGTGTCTGCGTGGCATAACCGACATACGAGAGATTATTTCCGATTTCTTCCCCGAGGGGACGAAAATAGAAAACTTCCCGTCAATATCGGTAATAGTCCCGTTTGCCTGGTGTGCCACGCGGATAGTCGCTCCCATGAGCGGCTCTCCGTTTTCATCATAGACACTTCCGTCAATCTTATGCATACCTGCGTCCTGCGCGGCAAGCAAAAAAGGGAATATCGCCAGAATGGAGTAGATTAAAAATTTTTTCATACGGCATTTCCAAATTTATAATGAGCCTATTTCGGATTTAGCAAGTCATTCAGCACGCGTATCTGATAGTCATAATAGTCGCGTGTGGCGGTGTCGCCGGCAGAAGCGCGCTTCGACCGGTAGAGGGTCATGATCTTTTGAAGCCATGAAGCCATCATCGGTTTCAGTTCCATTGCAGGCAGCGGCGACTCACCCCATATGAGGCGGAAGAACGAACGGCTGCCATCGTCGGCCGATGCAAAACACCCTGCATGGGAGCACGGGATGGAAGGAGCGCTGTTGGCGGCCATCATAGCCTCATACTCGTCTACGGCCGACACAAGGGAGGTCGATTTTTCCGACGGCTGCTGGATGCCTGAATAGCGTATCATCGCGTCAATGGCGGCTGCCTGCATGTTCAATTCAGTGTCGTTAAGCTTACGGCCTTTATAAGTAGCGTCAAAGATGCCGCGCATCGCGTCGTTCATATAAGCCTCGACCGAATAGTTGTTCTGCGGGTCTCTCTGATGTCCAAGCTTTATGCGGTTGAGCACGGTCGGCGACAACAGGCACCCCACTGTGCTGCGTTCCACTTTCTCCCGCCACTCAAGAGGAGTCTCAAACTTGTCGGTCAGCGACTTTGGAGTAAGCCAGTCGCAATCACGGGCCTGGGCAAGCAACCAGTCCATGGCGCGCTTGGTATCCTTCTTGGATATGTAATTGCGGGCATATCCGTCATCATTGCCCTGACGTATTTCCTTGAAAATAACCCCCCCGATATACGGATACACATGGCCGATATGGCGGTTGTATTGTGAGACTACGGCCTTGTAAGTGTCAAGCAGCGATTCATAATTACGGTCAGCCTCGCCGGCCCAGTCCTCAAAATTTTCCATTATGATCTTAAGATTGGAAATCGCCATGTCGCCGGCCTTGATGTGGTCATTGCCGAGATCTTCAGTCTGGTCTGACGGGTCGATTGTTCCCATGAACTGCTGCGCTCCGAACTCAAACATCGAGTCGCCGTCCTTTTCGCGAATCCATTTGTTCAAAGTCTCCCTTTCATCCAGGAAGTTTTCGACTCCCGGAATCAGGCGGTATCCCCAATTGATTGCATGGATGTCATACACGCCCACCGGAGGAGGTGTCAGACGCACGCCCCTCTCGCGGTCGCCGGGCTGAGCCACGAAATTATTTCGCGCATAGTCCATGATACTCGGGGTTGTGCCATATTTTTGAGTGAACGCCGGGTCGCGGAGATTGTCAAGAGTGAAAGCGTATGAGGCGCCCATATTGTGCATGAGGCCGAAACAATGGCCTACCTCGTGGGCGGTCACATAAGTGAGCGACTCATTCATCACGGAGTCGGCGAAAGTCTTGGTACGGACACGAGGGTCGACAGCGGCGGTCTGAGCGAAACGCCAGTCATGCACAAGCGAAATGACGTTGTGATACCATATCACATCGGCGCCGATGATTTCTCCGGTTCTCGGGTCGACATATGAAGGACCCATCGCATTGGCAGTCGTGGTGACGCAATAACGTATACAGTTGAACCTCACGTCATCAGGGTCAAAGTTCGGGTCATCCTTGGGATAATCTCTGGCCTCGACGGCATTCTTGAATCCGGCTGCCTCGAAAGCGGCGTTCCAGTATTCGACACCCTCTTTTACCGCGCCGCGCCATTTATCGGGAAAGGCCGAATCGACATAAAAGATTATCTTGTTTTTAGGCTCTACAAGCTTTCCGGCAAAATAAGCTTCCATATCCTCCTCTTTCGGCTCCACACGGAAGCGGTCGATTATATCGTAAGTGTCTACTTTGTCTATTTTGGAAGAGAAGACCTTCTTATGGTTGCTGAAATATCCCACGCGGTTGTCTTGCAGACGAGGACGCATCGGGACATCGGGAAGTCTCAGGATAGACCGGGACACCATGACGGTATACGGGTCGTTGGCCTTGTCAGTGGTATAGGCGAGACGGCTCACTATCTCGACATTTTCGGGGAAAGACTTCACCGATGTCACGGAAGACCCGTCGGAATAATAAGTTCCGCCTATTCCGCTTCGTCCGCTAAGAGTTCTCGAGATAGGGTCGCTATCCTTTATAGGAGATATGACCTTTTCATTGCCTTGGAAAAATGAGGTGACATCGATAAGCACATTTCCGTTATGACGGTTCTTGATTTTGAATCCCTTCAGAATCGGGTCAATGAAATTGCGGTCAAATGACGCTTTTATCGCATCGTCAGCATCGATGACGCTGTTGCTTTGGACTATATGCATGTACACGTTCATGCTGTCCTTTGAAAAACGGATCACCAGAGGTGTAATGTGCATCTCTCCGGCGACAAGGTCGCCTGTGTTGGAGATACTGTTCACACGGCTGGAAAGAAGATAGGTGTGGGAAAATATCGAATCGGGAAGTTCAAACAACAACTTGCCCTCTTTGGCATCGTGATAAGCGGTAAACATCCCTTTATATGCCTTGGAATCCGCTACCGACTTGCTGAATTCCGCACTGTCTTTCTGTGCTTTTGTAAGCTCCGGAGCAGGAGCCTCTTTTGACTTCTTCTTAAATATCCCTGCATTAGAAGTCAATGGCAAAAACGCAATTGTCGATATCATCGCAATCTTGCCGATTGTTAAGGTTAAATTGTTAAACATTAATTTAAAATTTTACTCTCCTTCAACCGCATACAACGGCATTTAAGGTTTAATTACTATAACTACACTTTATATTTCAATGCCACGCTTCATGTAAAAACATATACTGGCGGCATACAAATATAAATGTAAAATTGCAATTACGCAAGCGCATGAGCTAAAAAATCGAATAAATCTGACAATTTGATGTGAAATACAGTCTTTACCCGATAATCCGGATTGCATATACAAAAAAACATGCGTTTTCACACATTTAACTTTAAATATGTGAAAACGCATAAGGCTGTATCGTCAAGCGGCGCGAGCCTAAGCCTTGTTGGCGCGTTTGCGCTCTATCTCATCAAGAATTATCTTGCGGAGACGCAAATGATGCGGCGTAACCTCTACATATTCATCCTCTTTGATATACTCGAGAGCCTCTTCAAGACTGAACACCACCGGAGGTATGATACGCGCCTTGTCGTCGGCTCCGGATGCTCGCATGTTGGTAAGTTTTTTCGACTTTGTGACATTGACCACAATATCGTTGTCCTTGGCGTTCTCCCCTACCACCTGGCCGGCGTAGACCTCTTCCTGAGGGAAGATGAAGAAACGTCCGCGATCCTGAAGCTTGTCAATGGCATAAGCATATGCGGTGCCGGCTTCCATAGCGATAAGCGAGCCGTTGGTACGGCGCTCGATCTCGCCTTTCCACGGCTGGTATTCGAGGAAGCGGTGAGCCATGATAGCCTCTCCGGCCGAGCCGGTCAGCACATTGTTGCGCAATCCGATAATGCCGCGCGACGGTATGTGGAACTCTATGTGCAGACGGTCGTTCTGAGTGCTCATGGACACCATTTCGCCCTTTCTTCGAGTCACCATGTCGATGATCTTGCTCGAATATTCTTCAGGGACATTGATCGTAAGCAGCTCGACAGGCTCGCACTTGACCCCGTCAATCTCCTTTATGATTACCTGCGGCTGACCGACCTGCAACTCGTATCCTTCACGGCGCATGGTTTCGATAAGCACCGACAAGTGCAGCACGCCGCGCCCGTAGACAGTCCATACATCCTCATGGTCGGCCTTGCTGACGCGGAGAGCGAGGTTCTTGTCAAGCTCTTTAGTGAGACGGTCGGAGATGTGGCGCGAGGTCACGAACTTTCCGTCGCGTCCGAAAAACGGCGAGTCATTGATAGTAAACGTCATCGACATTGTAGGCTCGTCAATCGCGATACGCGGCAGAGCCTCCGGATTGTTGAAGTCGGCAACGGTATCGCCGATTTCAAATCCCTCGATTCCTACAAGCGCGCATATGTCGCCCGAACTTACCTCCGAGACTTTTTTACGCCCCATTCCCTCAAATGTATGCAGCTCTTTGATTCGCTGACGGGAAATAGTGCCGTCCTTTTTGCATAGAGCTATCTCCATCCCTTCGCGCAGGGTGCCACGATGAACGCGGCCCACCGCGATACGTCCCACATAGTTGGAATAATCGAGGGAAGTGATTAGCATCTGCGCGTCGCCTTCAAGTGTCTGCGGCTCAGGAATATACTCGATGATAGCGTCAAGAACGGCATTGATATTGTCGGTCGGCGTTTTCCAGTCGGTCGACATCCAGCCCTGTT
>CAZYXN010000095.1:0-6012 GCA_964651105.1 uncultured Muribaculum sp.
TTTTTGAAAATTTTTTAACTTTGCAAATGCGAATATAGGCAATTACTTAATTATTAGTGTATAACGTATTTCTCGATTATGAAGTACCAATATCAGACAAAAGGCACCTGTTCCAGAATAATAGAGTTTGACGTGGAGGAGGGAGTTGTGAAAGAAGTAAAATTTCAGGGAGGATGTCATGGAAATCTCCAAGGAATATCCGCTTTGGTGAAAGGAATGAAAGTCGACGACGTGATTTTAAAACTCGAAGGGATAAAATGCGGACATAAACTGACTTCTTGTCCCGACCAGCTGTCAAAAGCTCTTAAAGCAATCAGGGAATAAAAAACATGGGTGACTTGAAAAAAGAAGTCACCCATGAATATCTCCGTCTAACTAAATGTTATGTGGAAGGACATCTATCACATCTATCGGTTGATTACTTTTGTCGATACGCGATGTCCGTCGCTCATAATATCCACTTTGATTACTGCGCCCTTGTAATTTTTGTCTACCGACGAGCCTTGAAGATTATAGTATACGGTATTTACGATTACGGCGTCAGCATTGACGTTTACGATTCCCGAAGCTGAGCCTTTGACTGAGGCAGCCTCGCTGAGACCGCCCATTTCATTAGCTGCCCGGATGGTATATCCGTCAGTGTTTCCTTCGACGGCATATGTCGGTTTGGTTGTGAAAGCTACGACTTTGTTGTCCTTGCATATGGCCCAGCAAAGCACATACTCGCTGTTGTCCCACGTGATAACGCCGTCAATGAGTTCTGCGTTAGTCGGAGCCGATGCTTGTTCTGTCGCTTCTGTCGGATCCCAGCCGTCGTCAGCTCCCATGACTGTGGCGATTGTGTGTGCCGCCGCTTCATCGGCAGTCAGTATCGGGTTGTTTTCATGAGAGGAAGCGAAAGTCTTTTTGCGGTTAGACAAATCTATGACCGTTCCTGTCGAAGTCATCGAATTGTACTCGGCAAAGCGTGCGGGCCATCCGTCGCTCATTTCATTCCATCCTATAGCCGATGGTTTGACTGTCATCTTTGTGTCGATATAAAGGGCTATCGGTGTTCCGCTGCCCCATGGGCGCCCGAGGGTGTAGTTGCCGTCTATTCCGGTTGTCTCTCCCTTTATCTCGCAATTACGGAAGATGTAGCCATACTTTTTAGGCTTAGAAGGAACTGCTATGTATCCGCCTTTCTCACACATTTGAAGAGTAACTGCATTATAATATACATCGCCCTTGCCGCATAAGAAGTCGGTGCGTCCGCGCAAAAGGCCGCCTTCAAAGTAGAATCGCCCGTTATCGCTGTTTGACACATATGTGTCCTGATATCCCCACAGACATACGTTTTTGCATATAGTCTTGTTTGACCCGTCGTTGAGAACGATGTCTCGTCCTCTGCTGTCTCCCATAGCGCTCTTGAACGTGATATCCTGGAAGTAGGTTTCGGTTGCGTCCTTGGAGAGGTTTAGCACATCGCCTCTGCCTATACCTTCAAGCGGGTTCTGTGGCCCATACGTCGTTTCAACTAAGTTGGTCGGTACTGTGTTGGTTATAACCACTCCATCCATGCTTTCTCCGATTATTGACACGTTGGGAGTCGTCAGGTAGGTGGTCGCGCTTGGATACTGTTTTCCATCGGTGCCTATCACCTGGGCATCATTGTTTGCCGGAATCACGTATTTGCCGTTTTTTACGAAAATACGGAATCGTTTGTTCTTGTCTTCTCGTTTCGATGCCATTGTGACAGCGTCGACAAATGATCCATCGTCGGGAACGATAAAATCAAATCCTTGTTTTACTATTCCCGGGCGGTTTTTGGTCGTGAAATTGATTACGATATCTTTGTCAATCGCGTTGCCGCTCAAGTCGGAAATTGTGTTTGCCGGCAGTGTGAATCGGTAATTGGTGGAATATGTCAATCCGCGATACTCAAACATTATGCTCTTTCCCGATACGATAGGGGAGAGTGTCTGATTGTCCAAAGTGGCCGTGGCGCCGTCTTTGATTTTAACTTTTTCGTCAAAGTTAAGCACGATTTTGCCGTTGGCTGATGCGTTGTCAGCATTGTTTGCCGGCACTGAAGAAACCAATACAGGAGCCGTTCCGTCGTCAGGCATCTTCATTGTTCCCGTTATGAATATGTTGGCGATGCTTATTCCGTCATTGTCCGATGTCGCTCCTTTCTTTTCCGAGTTTTTGTCGGCAATCCAGCGGATGAATAGAGCCGGCGCGTTGTTCACGGCTGCTGGAAGTGCAAATTCTCCGGCAATCCAATTTTTACCGCCCGGCATCACGATTGAGCCTGCTGTTTCCCAGTTATCTCCGTCGGTGGAATACTGGATGTCGTATTTTGAGTAAGCGTTGTAGTTGAACGCCATTTCGCTGTACACTTTAATTTCTGTGTATGCCGAAGCGTTTACTCTGGTTTGCCAGTAGGTGTCGCCAACACCTGTTTTTGTCCAGTTGACAGCTGCGCCTTCTTTGCCTTCATAACCGCCTCCGCCGAGTGTCGACTTGTCAAGCCATGTGAAATTCTCGCCTGCGCTGTTGCGGAGCACAAGTGACACGTCGTCGTTGTCAGCTGCCGCGAATGCTGCGGAAATCCCTCCGTTTCCTTTTTCATAAAAATCCCATCCGGCGATGAAGTCGACAGTAGAGAATATTGCGGTGTGCTCCTTGTTGTCGTCCATGTACACCATGATTTCGTTTTCTGTCGCTCCATGGCTCCAGCTGCTGAAAGTCACTATATGGTTCGACGAAGCTGTCAGTTTCACTTGAGTTCCTTCCTCATACATGTTTTTGCCATCCACTACGGTTGGAGCAGGCACAGCCTGGAGCATGTAGGGATTGGCGCCTCCTTCTACTGAGGTTCGGAGTTCGTATGTGTTAAGCTTTTTGAAATTGGCGGTGTATATCTCAGCCTTTTTTACAGTTATATTGAATGTCGGGTCGAGCGAAACCACGTCGCCGTTTTCGTTAGTCCAGTTAACAAACTTATATCCGAAATTTTTAGCCGCAGATATGCGCACTTGCGCGTCCTCCTCATATTGTGCTGCTTCGGGATAAAGAGTGATGAGGGCCGCATCGGCCGGATTGGCGATTGCTGAAATGGTGTATACGTTAGCCTGTTCGATTGTTCCGCTTACAGTGCCTTCGATACGGATATCGCTGAAAAACATCTGTTTTCCGCTTCCAAGGCTTACAATGCCTGTCAGTGTCAGTTCCTCTCCGGAAGTCAGTAATTCCTGCTGTTCAGGCGTGAGGGTTACGTCCACTTTGTTTGTGCGGTTTTGAGGAAAAGCGTCTCCGGGCCATTTCGCCTGTTCATATGCCAGATCTTTGTTGTCACGTATCGCCGTATATGTGCCGAGGTCGACCTTTTTGTCTCCCGTGCTTAACTCTGCCTTGATGCAGTCTTTTGCGTCAGTGCCTTGGCGCAATACGTAGAAACTCACATGTGTCGGAGTGAATGTGAGTCCCTTTGCTGGTTTTATAATCCACTTTAAATTGCTGTTGGCCGCCTTTTTCAGACGTACGAATTTCACATCGGGAATATCTGTGTCGGCAGCTGTCGCGTTGCCGATTCCCTCAAATGTGAAATCGCTTTGGTCAAACGAAGTTAATGAAAACGCTCCCTCCGGCGACGTTGTGATTGCGTCCTTGTAATCGGCGGAATTGAAGTCCCACACTACCGACGCTTTCTCGCCGTTAAATGTCTTGCCTGCTTGTGCGTGTCCCTGATTCCACAAGGTCAGCGCAAGTATAGCAATGACAAGCTTGAAAAGCTTTGTACTCATAAGAAAATTTTAATTTGGTTAGAAAAAAGGTTAATAAATGGTATCGTCTGCAAAAGTAATAAAAATATTGTAATAAAGATGATAAGGTGCTGTTTATTTTGATGATACTCACTAATTTGTTGAAACGCAATGCGGCTTGGAGCTATAAAGCCTCAAGCCGCGAAAATATGATATGCCGATATTTATTTTTCTTTGGCGAGAATAAGCGCCGATGTTGGCTCTATCGTTGTCTTGCCGCCTTTGATATGACCCATGCTTTCGGCGTTGAGCTGTCCGTCACGGGCGATTACAAGCCAGTCTCCATTCGGGATTTTTACCTCCTGAGCTTCTCCGGCACCGTTGAAAATCACTTTTATTTCCTTCCATTCGTCACCGTTGGCATTGTCTTTTAGTGAATAAGAGATGAGATTAGCGCCTTTCACCTTGTCAAACACAAGATGCTTGGCGACATCCTCTGCAGTAGTCATGCGGAATGCCGGATGTGATTTGCGCAGTTTTATGAGTTCGCGGTAATAATTGTAGATATCGGCGTTCTCATGTTTGAGATTCCAGTCGATTGCATTGATTGAGTCGGGCGATTTGTAGGAGTTGTGCACGCCTTTTTTGTTGCGGAATATTTCTTCGCCGGCAAACATGAACGGTGTGCCTTGCGAGGTGAATACAATTGTCTGCGCGAGCTTATCTGCGCGTTGGCGTTCAGCTTCAGTAGCCTCAGGCATGGATTTGGCGAGTTTGTCGGTCAGCATCAGGTCGTCGTGACACGACACGTAGTTGATGACTTGGGTCGGTGCCAGGGCATACGGCTTTTTTGAGTTGTTTCCGAGCGCGTAGTTCACTTGCGGATGTGCGGTTGCTCCGACGATACCTATTTTTACTGTTTCCTCAAGGCCGGGCTTCCCTGTGGCAAATCCTCGGTCAGTTGCGTCAGAGTAGTGACCCTTGACAGCATCGCGCAGGTCGTCGCTGAATACTGCGATTTCAGGCATCGTCGACACGTTGTCTTTCAACGCGCGTTGGCCTACAGGCAGGGGAGAGTCGCCGGCGGTCCATCCTTCACCGTAGATGAAGATATCTGGATTGATTTCTTTAAGTTCGCGTGCGGCCTGATTCATTGTCGTTGTGTCATGAATCGCCATAAGGTCAAAGCGGAATCCGTCGATATGATATTCTTTTGCCCAGTATTTCACTGAATTTACGATGAAATCACGCATCTGCTGGCGTTCTGACGCGGTTTCGTTGCCGCATCCCGAAGCGTCGCTGTATGAGCCGTCTTCGCGGTGGCGGTAATAATAACCCGGCGCTGTGAGCGAAAAATTGGAATCATCGTTAAGAGCCGTATGGTTATACACCACATCCATGACTACGCCTATCCCTGCGTCATGCAATGCCTGTACCATCTCCTTCATTTCGCGTATGCGTGTTTCTGGATTGGCCGGATTGGTGGAATATGAGCCGTCGGGGGTGTTGTAATTCACCGGATCATATCCCCAGTTATATTGGTTGCTTGGCAGCTGGGTTTCGTCGACGCTGTTGAAATCGTAAGATGGGAGGATGTGGACATGTGTGATTCCAAGCTCTTTCAGGTGGTCTATGCCTGTTTTATCGCCAAGAGGGCTTTTTGTCCCTTCTTCTGTCAGTGCCAAGAATTTTCCTTTATTCACTACGCCCGAGTTGGGGTGGATTGAAAAGTCCCGGTGATGCATTTCATAAAGCACTGCGTCGTTGATATGTTTTATCGACGGGCCTTTGTCGTTTTCCCAACCCTTGGGATTTGTGTTGGCGAAGTCGATGATTGCGGCGCGTTCGCCGTTGGTTCCAAGCGCTTTTGCCCATACGCCTGGTGTCTCATCGAGCCATTTGCCGCGATATTTTATTTGAAAAGTGTAAAATTTGCCAT
This sequence comes from uncultured Muribaculum sp., assembly GCA_964651105.1. GTDB lineage: Bacteria > Bacteroidota > Bacteroidia > Bacteroidales > Muribaculaceae > Muribaculum. The sequence goes on from CAZYXN010000095.1 coordinate 5,686, forward strand.
ATAATTGTTCTGGGACGGATACACGCCACGTTCCGTTTTCGCTGCGAAGCATTTTTAAAGTGTCGGCTGGAGCTGAATTGCGGTCAGTGGGATAAATCATCACTTTTGCTTCCTCGGCTTCCGGTGACCATAAAGTAAAATGTGTGCCTGAATTGTCTACGACAAGCTCCAGGTCGGTGCCGTCGTATGTCTCAAATTCGGCAAAGCGGGCATCAGGGTTGGCGGCCGATCCGTTTGTGCCGCACATTACAGCTGTTGCTAAGATTGTGCCCTTGCAGAGATTCATTAGATTTAAATTCATTAATAATAGATAATAAGTTAAGACAA
>CAZYXN010000095.1:6022-10766 GCA_964651105.1 uncultured Muribaculum sp.
ACAACTAATATAATATGTAATATAAACAATAATCAGGCAAAAAAAAAGCGTGCCCGGCACACTTATTTTCATTAAATTGTTGTGAAAATTTATTTTACAACAATCTTTTTGGCCCATTCACGGCATTTGACTATGTAATAGCCGCAAGGTAGGTCTACGACCGCGCTCTCCTTGACCTCGACCGATTTTATCATTTGCCCTGTGATGGAGTAAATGTAAAACATATGGGTCTCGCCGTCAGGCACTGTCAGCTCAATGCCCTGTGACAGTGGCTTTATTGTAGGTGTTGAAGTGACGATAGTCATATCCTGCTCTGTGTTGTCAGCCTGAATATAGCTTGACACCATAAAGCCGGTAGCAAAAAGCAGTCCTATGAATATTATCGCTCTCTTCATCTATTGGGTGTAATTATTCAATCACAAATTTAAAAAATATTTTTTCTATTTGCAACAATATCGATGAAAAAGTAAAGACTGTCCCTGAAAATTGGGGAGAAACACTTGAAATACATGTTTTTTGATGGCAAAAATTCGACTTGTCGGTAAAAAAGACGTTGTAGCTTGTGAGATTCAAGATAAAGTGTTAACTTTGCACTCCGAAAGGGGTCCGGTAGCTCAGCTGGATAGAGCATCTGCCTTCTAAGCAGACGGTCATGCGTTCGAGTCGCATCCGGATCACTTACAAACAGGCCGCAAATTATAATGGATTTGCGGCCTGTTTTTTTTGCAAATTGCAGTTGCCCAACGGGTAGCAACTCTGTATAACTCGTTTTGTATGGGTGGGAATTGTTTATTTTAATCAGGATGGAGTAAAGATAACGCCCGAAATATCAAATTCCAGGCGTTAAAATAACAAAATAACAGTATGGCAGAAAATTTAGTAATTCTTCTTTTCGCGTTCAAACCACCCATGCTCCTTGCCGCATACCGGACATTTTTTGGGGGCTGATTTGCCTTTATGGACATAACCGCAGTTACGGCACTGCCATTCGGTCTCTTCAGCCGAGGCAAATTCAGTGCCCGTCTCAAGTCGTCCTACAAGTTTGAGATATCTCTGTTCGTGGACAACCTCCACGCTGGCTATGAGCTTGAACAATGCCGCTATGTGCGGAAATCCCTCATCGGCGGCTGTTTGAGAGAAATTTGAATATAAGTCGCTCCATTCCTCATGTTCTCCCGCTGCGGCTTCTTTCAGATTGGTCAGAGTGTCGGCGACTACTCCGGCCGGATAAGCGGCCTTGATTTCCACCATTCCGCCTTCGAGAAGGTTGAAAAATTGGGTGGCGTGGCTCAACTCTTGGTCGGCTGTTTCAAGGAATATCGCTGCAATCTGTTCATACCCTTCCTCTTTTGCTTTCTGGGCGAATAGGGTATAGCGAGCTCTTGCCTGACTCTCTCCGGCAAATGATGCCAAGAGGTTATGTTCTGTTTGAGTGCCTTTTACACTTTTCTTATTCATATGTCTTATGATTAATTTACATTTTTAAAACATAGATTTGTCCCGTTTTGTTCGGCTCGTATATGGAAAAATGAAGCATATTTTCCTTGACGAGAAAAATTTTTGTGGGGTTGCGATAATTTGTGCATACTTTGTGTCAAATTATGTATTATCTTTGCAATCGAAAAACACTTAATCATCATTTGTTAATTCTAATACTTTTTAACCATGTCGTACTATCGTATCAACACACGTTATGACTTTCATGTCAATTTCCCGTCTTTTCCGGTAAAATCTTATCGAAAAGCAGTCTTTGTCGTCGGTAAAAGCAAATCGGTCTTCAGCATCTTGCGTCTTTCTGCATTTCCGGAGGTAATCCGTATGTCCAGATGTTTCATGCATTCTTTTATGTCCGGTGACTGCATGCATCCAAATCTGCTTTTGCCTCCATCCAGGGCGCCGGCAGATCTATTTATACCGTCATCCGTGACAGCATAACAAAAATTCAGGATTATAGCCTCACAAACCTGCTGTTTATTTTCTTTCGCAAGCTCTTTTTATACTTCTGTAATCCTTGTCGAGCGGGATTAAATCGCTTGTAAAAAAGAACATTGACATTTTTATATTCTCAAAGATAAAGGCTCCCGGTTATCACATAAAAAATGGCGAGCCTGTATAGACTCGCCATTTTATTAGGATTTTTATTGTGGCTTCGGGTTATTCTGCGTCTTTGACTTCTCCTCCAAGCCATGTGGAGTAGATAAGTTTGAATTCGCCGGGCCCTACAACTTCATATTTTACAGTGTCTTTTACGGAGCCGGTCTTACCGTCAAAAGCATTGCTTCCGTAATATGTCACATAATCGATTTCATATATGATGGGATCGTTATATCCGTCAATTAGGTTGGCATTGGGGTAATACTCCTTCATTGTTGCGGGAATCACTTCGTAAAGGAAGTTATGGCGCATTTTAGGCACGATTTCATCGCGCGGCACACCTTTCCATGCGTCGGGAGTATATTTTTCTGATTGTGAGACATCGTGGTTGATATTGCAATAGTATGCCGAACAGCCTGAATAGAATTCCGAGTTTCCACGGTCAATGTAAACTGAGCCTTTGTTTTCCTTTACCCAGTCGACTGCTATCTGATAGAATGTCAGTCCTGGTTCTGTCTGTCTCTCGTCGGGAATGACGAGTGTCACATTGGGATTGAATATCCATGAGCCGTTGACCTTGGCATACTGGCTTGTTTTCTCCTCAATGTTGTCATACTTTGTCCACTCGGTGCCATTGTAGTTGAACTGGGCGCAGTTTGCATAAGATCTTCCTGACTGGTAAGCCACCAGCTTGGTTTCATCGACCTTTGCATACGGATAAAGCTGTTTCAGCAATACCGGGAAATTGTAGGCTGCGTCGTCATTGGATATGTATCCTTGGGTGATACCCATTTCCTCGAGATTGGCGGGGCTGACAACCAAATCGACTGTGGTTGCCTCGTTCCATGCCGAACCGTCAAACATGTACAGGGCGTTTTCAAGAATCTGGTTGCCGATCGGTTTGGGAACGAATGGTTTGCCGTCGCCCATCGGTGCGGTTGCCTTGCCGTTGACTTCCGTTACAACGAAGTTCACGTAAGTCGGTTTCTTGGTGTTTCTGTCGGTATTGACCGAAAGGATATACCCCTTTATCGCTACTTTCTCATCCTTGGTGAAAAGTGATTGAGCTGATTTTGTAAGCTGATATGCGCTGCCGGTGGTTTCTCCGCCTTCTACTGTGAAATTGGTATAGTTTCCGGTAGAGGTGACCGTAGCGTCAAATTGCACATATTCAGGCATTGTGCCATTGCTGCCGTTTGCCAGAATCTTGTCACGCAAAGTGTTCATCAATGCGCCGTCCATAGTCTGTGGAGCAGGGTAGACATATGGGTTGTTTGAGTATATCACCTCAGTGCCTGATTTTGGGGCTAACTGGAGTCCGCCGTTATATTGGCTTCCGTTTCCGCTTACCTGTATTTCCATGCCGACTTTGTAGTCGTCAGCTACGAATGAGGAGCCGTAGTACACAAGCAGGCTTCCGGTTGCGTCGGAAAGAATATAGCCCTGATTGCATATTGCCGAAATCTGTCCTTTGATGGTATATTCCGATTTTACTTTCACCTCATTGATCGGGGTTGCGGCTGTAACACTGCTGAAGTCGGGGTTTTCCGATGAATAGTTGTAGTTAACGAGAACATAGTCGCCTTCTGCTGCGTCAGGATATGCGCCGGCAAGAATCGAGGGCAGCGAGCGGCTCGGCGATTTCAGCGGGGAGAATGTGTAGGCGAATTTGTCGGGGTCATTCCATGCCGATTGGTAATTCTCATTGTTCACATTATAGACTTTCCCTTTGTAGATGGCGCTGATGTCGGGATTGGTCGCGGCCTGTTCACGGTAAGCGGCGGTCACTGTTGAACCGTTATTTGCGGCAAAGTAGGGGAAAGATGAAGATTCAAAATATATAGGAAGATATTTGTTGGCGGGAAAGTCGTTGGTGAAGTATCCGAGCTTGCCCCATGCTTCCAGCTGAGACTTTGTAAATCCGTCAGCTTGTGCCTGAGTGAGAGCGGCGCTCAATCCGGATATCGTTTTGAAGTCATCGGCGGTAAACTGGTAACTTACCGTCTCGACAGTCGGGTAGACATCGGGGGCCTTGAAATCGTCAAGATATTCATTGTTCCATGAGTTCTCTGAGCAACTTGCCAAAGCGACTATTGCACCGCACGCGATCAGACCGTTGAAAATATTGTATTTCATAATTTGTTTCGCGATTAATGATTAGAAGTTGATTTGCATACGTACTGAGTATGTGCGTCCGAATGAGTAGAACACGCGGTAAGCGTTCTCCCAGGTTCCTCTGGTGGTGTTGTCAGTATATGCGTCAACAACATAGTTGTAATTGAAGAGGTTGTTCACATTTCCGTAAAGAGTCGCTTTCACGCCGGCGATATTGAATCGATAGCTTGCGTTGAGGTCGACTTGCTGTCCCCACGGAATTTTCCAGGGGTCGGCTACATTGATAACCGAGTTGGCTCCCAATTGGTTCGCCCTTACTTCAAAGTCGCTGTAGTTGCGGGCGCTTACAAGCCAGTCGGCTCCGATGCGGAATCCTTTGAAGGGGATAAATGTCGCTGAGAGCGAGCCTGTGGTCTGGGCTGAGCCGCCGACTTTCACGCCTTTCTGGTTGACCGTTGCGAATGCGTGGTCTTCAGCTCCGATACCTGAGGCGAGGTCGCCCTGGAGGTTTTTAATTGGCTGTCCCTGTCCGTTG
>CAZYXN010000096.1:0-10467 GCA_964651105.1 uncultured Muribaculum sp.
GATTTGGAGGCCAAACTTAAAGAATTTGCATAGACACTCCGGCTGATTTCATAACGATATTTACGGCAATAGCCACGGTAATGCCGTGGCTATTGCCGTATTGGTACATTTGTTTTCGATTATGCGAAACACAATACAAGAATCTGTGCTGCGACAACTCGTAAAAACATTGTCAGCGGATAGACAGTCGAGTAAGCTACTGCCGGAGCGTCGCTTCCTGTGCTGTTGTTTGCATAGGCCAATGCGGGTGGGTCGGTCATACCTCCCCCGAAGAGTCCCATTATAGTCAGAATATTCAGTTTCCACACACCTCTGCCTATACATCCGGCAATTAGCAGCGGTACAACGGTGATAATAAAACCCCAGATGACCCACCACATACCGGTAAGGTTGAACACTGTGTCGGCAAATCCGGCTCCGGATGCTATTCCGACCGATGCTAGAAACAAGCATATGCCGATTTCTCTCATTAACAAAGATGCTGACGAAGACGTATAGGTCACAAGCTTTATCTTATAACCGAAACGGCTTATAAGAATGGCTACCACGAGAGGGCCGCCTGCAAGACCGAGTTTCATAGGCACGCTAACTCCGGGGAATGAGATAGGAATTGAACCGACTAAGATTCCCAAAAAGATACCTACAAACAATGTCACCATGTTAGGCTCGTTAAGACGTTTCATTGAGTTTCCGAGTTTCTCTCCGAGACGTTTGGTGTCGGCTTCCTGGCCTACAACTGTAATACGGTCTCCAACCTGAAGGCGAAGTCCCGGTGATGCGAGAAGATCTACACCGGCGCGATTTACTCGTGTGGCGTTAAGATTATAGCCGGCGCGCAGACGCAGTGAGCCGATTGAGACTCCGTTGTAATGGCTGTTGGTGACGAGAATACGGCGTGAGACAACCGGACTCGGTGTCGCTTCCCAGTCCATATCTATTTCCGGCCCGATTACAGCGACAAACTTATGCTCGTCCTGTGCTGACATTACGATGATGAGTTTGTCGTTTAAATGCAGGGTGGTGTCCGAATTGGGGATTATAATATTTCCATCCTGGTCTTTTACGCGTGATATTACGAAATTGCAGTTGATGATTTCATGAAGCTGCTGAAGGTTTTTACCCGAAATAAGAGGATTGGTCACTTCAAATGTGACAATATGCGGTTTCAGCTGGTTATCGTTTATGTCATCTTCGATTTCCTTGATTTCGTCATTCATCTTGATGCGGAACACAGCCTTAATGATAAACATTGACAGAATGATGCCGATGACACCGAGCGGATAGGCGGCCGCATATCCCATAGCCATCTCTTCCGAGAGATTATATGCTCCCGGATTCACTTGAAGGATTGCTTGCTGGGCGGCTCCAAGTCCGGGGGTGTTTGTGACTGCTCCCGACATCACGCCTACAAGAGCGGTTATTGACGTATTGCCGTCAATGTAATATATCATTATCACGATAATCACATTTACAGCGACGATTATCGCTGCCAATGCGTTAAGCCGCATGCCACCCTTCTTGAACGAGGAAAAGAAGCCGGGGCCGACTTGCAGTCCTATTGAGAAAATAAAAAGTATAAGGCCGAAATCCCTGATGAAATGAAGGACATCGTCATTGACCTTATAACCGAAATGACCCAGAAGAAGTCCTACGAATAGAACGAATGTCACTCCCAGCGACACTCCTCCTATCTTCATTTTCCCTAAATACACTCCAAGCGCGATTACGAAGGAATAGAGCAAAATGGTGCTCGCTAATCCTGTGTTGCCGGGTTGAAGTAATTGTATAATCCACTCCATAAAAATTATATAACTATTGTGTTCTATTTTCAGACCGCGAAATTACGTAATTTTTGTGGTTATTCCATCACTCGCGAGAGAATATCTTCACACGTGTTCACAATTAAATCCGCATGATAAGCCTTAAGCTCGGAGATTGGGCGGAAGCCCCACGTTACTCCGACTGAATCGACACACGCGCGTCGCGCTGTCTCCATATCTACGCCCGAGTCGCCCACATACAGTGCATCGGCTTTTGGTGTCGGGCTTTTGCTTAGAATTTCAAACACGATTGAGGGGTCGGGTTTGGTGGGAATCCCTTCTTTTTGACCCTCCACGGCAGCCCATTCCACCATAGGAAAAAAATGCTTTATAAGCATCTCTACGGCAGCCTGGTATTTGTTGGAGGCTACGGCGAGCTTTACTCCCGCGTCTCGCAATGATTCAAGCATATTGATAATGCCGGGATATGGTTTTGAATGGTCGGTGCAATGCTTTTCATAATATTCCGTGAAAAAATTGCGCATTTTAGCCATGTTTTCTTCTGTGTCATGTCCTGATGGAAGAGCTCTTTCAAGCAGTTTGCCCACTCCGTTGCCCACCATCATATTATACGCGCTGAGCGGATGGCTTGGAAAACCTATGCGAGCGAGAGCATAATTGGTGGCCTCGCCCAGATCTTCAATTGTGTTGAGCAATGTTCCGTCAAGGTCAAATATGATTAATTTTTTCATTGTATATTTCTTATATTAGGTTGTTAAAATGGATATCCTACCGAAAAATGCAGAGTGGTGTCGCGTGACCATCGGGGATGGATTAATGGCCATCTTTCCTGATTGCTGGCAGGGTTATAGGCCTTGAAGCCGAGATCGAGTCTTAGCAGGAAATACGTGAAGTCAAGGCGTAGCCCGGCTCCGTAGGCTGCCGCGATTTGCTGATAAAATTTGTCAAGTTTGAATTCTCCTCCCGGCTGATTCTCATATTTACGTATTGTCCATATGTTTCCTGCGTCTATGAATAAGGCTCCTTCAAGCACCCAGAACAGTTTTGCCCGATATTCCAGGCTTAGGTCGAGACGTATGTCTCCGCATTGGTTGATGAAATCGGTGACTGAATTTTTTGAATCATAATTTCCGGGTCCGAGGGTTCTTACACCCCAACCTCTTACTCCATTTGCTCCGCCGGCATAAAAGCGTTTCTCAAATGGTATCATAGAAGAGTTTCCATATGGGATTCCGATACCGGCGCCTGCGTGGAAGGCAATTGAATTGCGGTTGTCAAAATTGCGCGTATATGTATAGTCTGCTTCTCCCTTGATATACTGGGCAAATTGGATGCCGAATATTTTATATACGCCGTCATCTTTGCGACTGTTTAATAGAGCCGAAAAACCGTACAACAGGTTTCCTGCCGTTTCGATATTAGTGCGTAGTGTGAATACCGAGGGCTGTAACTGGTTGCGTTTTAGCATGGATGCTGTTCGTTTGTTGGTCCAATAATAATTGTAACCGAGTCTCATGATGAAGTGGTCTTCATAGCTGTAACGTAAAAGCGGATTGTCGGGAGCTATCTGGTCTATGAAGTTGTAAGTGCTTCTTGGCAGATACACATAGTTTATGTCTATCAGGTCAAATCTGTATCTTTTAGTGTTGCTGCGGTTGTTCCATTTGTATTTCCAGCCGGCGCCGGCTATGATGCGTGTATATTCAGGTCGTTCCTGATAGTTGAACGATATGGCGAATTCCGTTGATGCCTTCATCCTGCGTTTGAAGCTCGACTTCAGGAACGGGGCTTCGAAATGCGGGAATGTTATGCCGACTTCTCCCGAATATTCCATGAATCGGTTGTTTATAAGTCCGTTGAAATTCCCCGACAGGCTTTCATAGCTTGTTCGGAATTTTGCCGTGAGCAGCTCCGACCCTTTGGCGAGGTCGCGGTGCTGGTATGTCACTCCCACTCCAAAGCCTAAATCGCCTTCTGAGTTTGTCCCTTCAAGTTCAAGCGATACACCCTGCATTTTTCCTCTGGTTAGCAATATATATGCGTCAAGATACATGACTCCGTCGGCTCCTGTCACAGGACGCATGTCGATATTGACATATCTGAGTATGCCGAGTCGTCCCAACGCTTCATATGTTCGGCTGACATCGGTGGCTCGGTACACGGCTCCGCGTTGAAGATGGCAGGAATTGTACAGCACCGAAGGGCGCAGATAATGCTCGTGTCCGTAGATTATCGTGATATCACGATAATCTACGGTGTCCGACTTCTCCTTGATTTCTTCTAAATTATCCCCCGGCTCATAGTCGGTGATAAATACGATATTCCTGAATCTGTATATTTTATGGTTAAGGATAGGCACGGTGTCATTGAGAGTTCTCATGGGAGGTCTTACGCTCATTGTCACGTTGACGTCTTTGGCGTTTGCTGCCGTGTCCACTGAAAATGTGATGTAGTCTTTATTGAACGTGTAATATCCGTTGTCACGCAGGAGTTCTGTGATTCTCACTCGCTCTTCGTCGAGTTTCGTGCGGTCGAGCAGATCGCCTGGTTTGGTAAGTAAAGTCGTGATTCTGTTTGCCATGACCAGGGATGAAATCAGGCTGTCGGGAATATTGTAGTCAAGAGTGGTGATAAAATGTGGTTTGTTGGTCGTGATGTTATATATGACATCTATTTTTTTATTTCCTCTGACTATCGTGTCGATTTCTATTTCATTATCCATGTACCCCTTGTTGACCAGAGCCTGATGCAGCTGAAAAGCCGATGCCTGTGATAGCTGCGGGTCATAGATTACCGGCGGTTGTCCGTGCTTGCGTATCCAGCGGTTAAACCATTTTGTGGAGTCCCGTCCCGACATGTTGTAGGTGGCAAGCTGTAGTTTAAGGAAGCCGAGCACTTCATGGTTAGGAGCTTGACGAAGATAATTCCGAAGCTCCGTTTCGGAGATTTCGGAATTATCCTTGATTTTTATGTCGACATCTTCAAGCAGATACTTCCCCTCCGGAACATGTCTGGTGGAGCTGCACCCCGTCAGAAGCGAGCTGATAAGAGCCGGAATGATACCGAGCAGAAATTTTAATTTATGCCATGGCATTGCTATGCATTCATCGAACGGAGCAATTCGTCATTGTCGCGGGTCTTTTCCATCTGGTCACGCATAAACTCCATTGCCTCGATAGAATTGCGGTCGCTCAGATAACGGCGTAAAATCCACATTCTCTGCAACGTTTCCGGAGGAAGGAGCAGATCGTCGCGCCGCGTGCTTGAGGCCATGATGTCGACTGCCGGGAAAATACGTTTGTTTGACAATTTTCTGTCAAGCTGCAGTTCCATGTTGCCTGTTCCTTTGAACTCTTCGAAGATGACTTCGTCCATTTTTGAGCTTGTTTCGGTCAAAGCGGTCGCTATGATGGTAAGCGAGCCGCCGTTCTCTATGTTTCGGGCTGCGCCGAAAAAGCGCTTGGGTTTCTGCAATGCGTTTGCGTCGACTCCGCCGGAAAGAATTTTGCCGGATGCCGGTGAAACCGTGTTATATGCGCGGGCGAGACGTGTGATGGAGTCAAGAAGTATTACTACGTCATGACCGCATTCAACCATTCTCTTGGCTTTTTCCAGCACGATACTTGCTATCTTCACGTGGCGGTCGGCCGGCTCGTCGAAAGTGGATGCGATTACCTCCGCGTTGACGCTGCGGCTCATGTCGGTCACTTCCTCAGGACGTTCATCGATTAGAAGTATTATGATATAAGTGTCGGGATGATTCTCAGCGATTGCGTTCGCTATATCTTTAAGCAGGATGGTCTTGCCGGTTTTAGGCGGCGCTACTATAAGTCCGCGTTGGCCTTTTCCGATAGGGGAGAACATGTCCACGACCCGTGTTGACAGATTGCACGTCTGACCTCCCGTAAGATTGAATTTCTCGTCGGGGAATAAAGGTGTGAGATGCTCGAAGTGCACGCGGTCGCGGATAAATTCCGGCGAGCGTCCGTTTACTAAAAGTACTTCGCTCATGGGGAAGTATTTTTCGCCTTCGCGAGGCGGCCGTATGGTACCCTCCACGACATCGCCCGTTTTAAGTCCGAAAGTCTTGATTTGGGCTTGGGTGACATATACGTCGTCGGGTGATGAGAGATAATTGTAATCGCTTGAACGTAGGAATCCGAAACCGTCAGGCATGACTTCGAGAACTCCTGAGGCCTGGATGAGTCCGTCAAAGTTGTATTGCGGCATCTGTGGTGCCTGTGGTTGCTGTGCCGCCTGATTCTGCTGCTGGTTGTTGTTATTGCGGTTCTTCTTGTTTTTCTTTCCCTGGCCTTGCGGCTGTTGCTGCGGTTGTGAATCTTGCCCCGGTTCTCTTATGATGATAGGAGCGTTGGCTTTAGCTGCTGCGGCTGCCTCTTTTTCTCTCTGTGAACGTGGCACGAATTTGCGTTCGCTGCGGAAGAAAAGGCCGAAAGTTGAATCCTTGGATTGCTGTTGGTTCTTGGCTTCGGTGTCTTCTGCCTGGATATTTTCTTCTGGATTTTCATTTGTGATAGGGGCTGCGGTCTCTTGTGCCGGGAGTTCTTCGACAGCTGATGTTTTGGCGTTGTCCGGTTGGAAAGATTCCGGCTGAACTGGGGTCGGCTTTATGTTTGCCTCTGTTTCGGAAACTGCTTGAGGCAATGACGGTTCTGCATTGTTGTCTGCGACAGGCGTGGACTGTTGTGTCGCTTCTGCTTGTTTCTGTTGTTTTGCCGGACGGCCTCGTTTACGGCGTGGAGTGTCTTTGTCCGCATCTTTCGGCTTTACAGTGTCATTGACTGTCTCGGTTGCTGCGGAATCCGTTTTTTCTGTCTTTTCCTCCTTTGCCTCTGGCTCCGGTTTTGGTTCTGATTTTGGATTAGCACCCTGAACCTTATTGTTTTTATTTTTTTTGTCTTTGGGTTGTTTGGGTTTGCGCTTTTTCTCAGCTGAAGATGCTGCTGCGTTTATAGCTTGTTCGTCAAGTATCTGATAAACCAGATCTTGTTGTGAAAGACCGTTTATCTTAGACATACCCATGGATTCGGCGACGGATTTTAGTTGAGCCTCGTCCATCGCATTTAGAGCTTCAAGATTGTACATTAAGTGACTCTTAGAGGTTAAATATCGTTCTTACGTTATTACCGATTCATAATAAAACCGTTGATAGGGATTATTAATGAATTTGAGAAGATTTTTTATTGGGAAATGACGGTCGTGAAGTGCATATTTGAAAATTTGACTGTAGATGCGAACGCCATTAGTTGTTGAAACTTGTGCAAAGTTAATACGTTTCTTTTAAAAAACAAAAATATGCATGGGAAAGTTTTTGAAAACAAATATCTCTTTATTGTGTGATACCGCAACGGTTATTTCGCTTGTATTATCATCAGATATACAATATCCCGGGGTTTAAATGTTTAGTTTTAAGTTAAATGGTAATGCTCGTTTAATTATTTTAACAATGTTGCATGAGATTTAATTTTGATTTATGAAAAAATAGTTGTAATTTTGTACCGAATAGAGACATTTGTTGCATTCTGTATTTGGACTGAATAATTATTTTACGCTTAATCCGGACAAAGACGAAGGCAGCAAATTCCGATAAACCCACTGGGAAGTGGATATATTCGGTAAAGTGAAGTAAGTAACACTTTCTAAACACTTTAAATCGCTATAAGACAACTATCTTTAGAATCACAGAATTATGCCTTTTGGCTTTAGTCCGGCTCCACATTGTTTGAAATGAGGATCCGGTTTTTTATTTCCTATACTTGCAATTGTTGCCTCGGCTGGATTAATTGAAATTTTTTTAGGGGGTTGCGATAAATTGTGCATACTTTCTATTGATTTATGTATTATCTTTGCAACAGAAAAATAACTGATACTATTTAACCAACACGCGTCTATGCCGTGCAGAAACTTCTTTCGGGTTGTTTCTTATTGTTTTTTTCGGATATGACGCGTCCACACACACAATAAACCTTTTTTACCATGAATCGTATTTCATTGAAATCTTCTAAAGGCCGTGTTGTCATAAAAGTGAAAATTGTGACTCGCGGAACCGTTCCGGCTAAAACAACAGTGATTTTGGTCTCTTCTTCAAGTGCGTCTTCCGATGCGGAGTCGCTTGTAGTCTCGTCCCCCGAGCATCAATCAAGCTTCGTTGCCGGAGATAGTAAGCGTGATTTTGATAATGAACAGCACCGGCAGCCGGCTAAATGCCGTGTTGCCGGAGGCAATTCTTATCCCGTTGTCAGTTTAGGCGGCGGGACGGAAATTCTGTCGTCAATATTTTTATGCGATTACATGCTTTCTATGCTGCGTGTCCTGACATTTTGTCGCGGTTCTCCGACAGTATATTGAATAAATGTATTGTCTGGTTTCGTGTATGTATCTGCTCCTGTCTCTTTCACGGATTATAAACCGCCATTGAGAACATTGACATTTTTTATTAAGATTGCTCGTAAACGCCATATATTGTCTCTTGAAGCCGATTAAGGAACATGGCGGCGTGAGCTCCGTTCATTTGCGTATGATGAAATTGGAATGAAACGGTTAGTGTCGTTTTGAAGATGCCTTCATGATATTTTCCCCATATCATGAATGGATTATTGAAGATGCCGCTATACATTCCTACGGCCCCGTCGATATTGTATTGGATCAGTGCGGAAGTGCCTATGACCATGCAGTCGGTGATGTCATGGTTGCGGCATGTTATGGCTGTCTCTTTTGTAAAATACAGGTATTGGCGATTGAACGTCTCTATATCTTCCGAAAACGGCACATCGCAAGAGCTTATCTCTCCATTTGAATTGGCAACGATTGTGTTTACCGCGATACTTTCATATTTTATAAGCTTCTTGCCGACAGGCAGCATGTAAAATTCTTTTATGCCGGATGCCGCTTTGCCTATACACCAGCACATTAGCATATTGAACTTAAATTTGCGTTTAATGCTTATTTTCTTTAATCGGGTCACGTCAAGTGTTTTAAAGAACGTGACCATGGGCATTGGTGCGTCTATCCACATTTCAAATGCGTATGCCCTGGATGTCTTTTGAGGATTCACTTCTTGCATTTTTTACGCGAAGTTACTTCCTGTTTTTTGTATGCGATAGAATAAATGGGACATTATAGCGGATTGGTGAAAAGATCGGAATATGGCGATGTGTGGAGCATGAGGGATTTGGGTGTGTAGCCGCTGAATCGCTTGAACTCGCGGATAAAATGTGACTGGTCGGAATAACCGCAAGAGTAGGCGATATCTGCAAAATTATGGTTCCCTTGCTGCATGGAAAACATTGATTTCTGGAATCGTGCAATTTCGGCATATTCTTTGGGGTTCATGCCTACATATTCCCGGAATATGCGTTCAAACTGCTTTTTGCTTAGGCATGCGGTTTTGGCCAGTTCTGCGACAGTCGCCGTATTTTCTATAAACATTCGATTTAGTGCAGTCCCGATACGGTCGATATTTACCGACGGGCGTATCCTGGATATTAGCCATCGCTCTATCTGGGTAATGCAGAAATTGAGGTCGGAGCTGTTGAATATTCTGGATGCGAGAGCGTTAAATTCCGAGTTTTCAAGGTCATATCCTGATATTTCCTGATTATAGAAAGCCGAAGGCGGAGTCGAAATAAACATTCCGATAGTATGCGGGTAAAATACAATGACTATCATTTCTGTCGGACCCGAGGTTTCAATGTGGGATGGAAAATTCACTTGTCCGCTTAATGTGAATCGCTCTTGTGACACTCTCGATTCGGTAATGAGTGCCGGAGCTTTTCGATGAAATATAATCTGTGGACATCCTGTTGGGAATGTCAATGAACTGAGTTTTTCATTGCATTCCAATATCCAATAATATCTCACGTAAGGAGTAAGCTGTGGCGAGGGTCGGTAAAATTTGAAGCCGGGATTATTCATTTTTTGACCATATTGAAAGAATGTGCGAATTTAATCCATAATTTTAAATCGGGAAAATAATCGTAAAATTCTGAATTGGGAATAACATAAAAAACGCATGTTTCCGAATTTTTCCAGGAACATGCGCTATATTTCGATTATAGTTGAAATTGTTAAAACGACATCGTGATTGCCGTTAATCCAGTGTCACGATTTTGTAAGTCTGTGAGCCGAGGCCGATTTTTTCTCCGTAATCAAGAGTGTGCATTCCATGACGTGAATCTATTCTTTCGATTAGATGGATTTTGCCATGGTCGTCTGATGATCTTACCAGGTCGGTGCATGCTTTGTCGAGTGCGATTGGGTCGAGCGATGCCAGAATACCGATGTCGCTCATTTCCGGATTGGCCGGATGGGAATCACAATCACAATCGACCGACAGATTGTTGGCGACACTTATATAAAGGATATTATCTCCGCAATGGTCGGCGACTGCTTTAGCCGCTTCTGCCATTGATTCCAGAAAATCATTTTGTTCGGCGATATTTTCCCATAAAGTCTCAGGCGACTCTACTTTTCCCGCTGAATGGATGTTGCTCTTGCCGTTGGAAGATGCGATTCCGATTGACATGTTTTTTACAGCTCCGCCGAAACCGCCCATTCCATGCCCTGTGAAATGTGACAGTATGACCGTGCAGTCATAATTGTGAACGTGCGCGCCTACAATGTCATATTTCAGATGTTTGCCGTCTTTGACAGGAAGTTTCACTTC
>CAZYXN010000097.1:0-10182 GCA_964651105.1 uncultured Muribaculum sp.
ACTGATAACCCGACAACAAAATGACTCATCGCTATTTCCCTCACACGCCCGAGGATATAGAGGAGATGCTTGCGGCATGTGGAGTAAACACACTTGACGATCTCTACTCCGATGTGCCGCAAGAACTTCTACTGGGACGCGAATACAACCTGCCAGAAGAATTGAGCGAAAAGGAGGTAAGAGATTTTTTCAAGTCCCTCGCATCGGGCAACAAAACGCTCACGTGCTTTGCAGGGGCCGGTTATTATGACCATTACACCCCGGCTGTGATACCCGCCATAATCTCACGTTCGGAGTTTCTGACAGCTTATACACCTTATCAGCCTGAGATTTCACAGGGTACCCTTCAGTACATATTTGAATACCAGAGCATGATGGCATCCCTGACCGGCCTCGACGTGTCGAACGCGTCTATGTATGACGGAGCCACAGCGACAGCCGAAGCAATGATGATGACTGTCGCAGCAGGACGCAAACGCAACCGTGTTCTTGTTTCGTCAACTATTCTGCCTCAGGTATTGGATGTCGTAAAGACATACGCCCGCTACCACGGCATCACGCTTGACATTATTCCGGAAGATAATGGCATCACTTCGATGTATGACATTAAAAACCGGCTGGGAGCGGATGTCGCCGGAGTCATCGTTGCCACTCCCAACCGCTATGGAATTGTTGAAGACTACTCCGGACTCGCCGATATGGTTCACGCCAACAAATCTTTGCTTGCGATAAACTGTACCGCATCCGCCCTTGGAATTTTAAAAACGCCAGGGGAATGGGGTGCTGACATTGCCGCCGGAGACGGGCAATCGCTTGGAATGCCACTGAACTTCGGAGGCCCCTATCTCGGATTTCTTTGTTGCAAAAAGGCCTTAATCAGAAAACTCCCCGGACGAATAGTCGGAGCTACTGTCGATGATGCAGGGCAACGCACATTCGTCCTGACGCTTCAAGCCCGTGAACAACATATCCGGCGCGAAAAAGCTACCAGCAATATATGCTCCAATCAGGGTCTCATGTCATTGTTTGTGTCAGTATATCTCTCATTGTTGGGGCCGAAAGGACTAAAAGAGGTTAACGACATTTCTTGTAAAGGAGCACATTATCTTGCCACCAGACTTGCTGAAACAGGCAAAGCGAGATTAAAATATGCAGAACAGCCATTCCTCAATGAATTTGCACTGACCACTGATTTTGACACATCTGAGCTGATGAACCGATGTCTTGAAGCGGGTATACTGCCTGGAGTGGTTCTTGACGATAAAACGATACTTATCGCTGTCACCGAAACAAGAACCCGCACTGAAATGGACAAACTTGTCGAAATTGTCGGATCCATTTAAAGAATCACTATCATGAACCGAGAATATTACGGAAAACTGATTTTTGAACATTCACGCAAAGGAAGATGCGGGTATAAACTTCCTAAATATGAGTGCGGAGATATCGACTCCGGAATTCCCGCACATCTTCTACGTTCGGATGTTCCGCAATTGCCCGAAACCGATGAACTGACAGTCGTACGCCATTACACCAATATGAGCAATAATAATTTTGGTGTTGACACCGGATTTTATCCGCTGGGCTCATGTACAATGAAGTATAATCCAAAGATTAACGAAGAGATTGCCATCGACCAATCAGTGGCGCCACTCCATCCATTCCAACCGACAAAAACGGCACAGGGAGCGCTTGAAGCCTATTACACACTTCAATCTTATCTGTCGGAAATAGGGGGAATGGCAGAATTCACTCTTAATCCATATGCAGGCGCGCATGGCGAACTTACAGGATTGATGGTCATAAAAGCTTACCATCTTCAACGAGGCGACACGTCGCGTGTCAATGTAATTGTACCAGACTCTGCACACGGCACTAATCCGGCAAGCGCGGCAGTGGCGGGATTCAACATAATCGAGGTAAAAAGCCGTCCTGACGGAACCGTCGATGTCGACGCTCTCAAGCCCTTGCTAAACGAGACTGTTGCAGCTCTGATGATGACCAATCCGAATACGTTAGGAATATTTGAGAAAAATATTCCTGAAATAGCCAAACTCGTACACGAGTCGGGAGCTTTGATGTATTACGACGGAGCCAATCTTAACCCGATGCTCGGCGTAGCACGACCCGGAGACATGGGATTTGATGTAATGCATATCAATCTTCATAAAACATTCTCAACCCCTCATGGCGGAGGTGGTCCCGGAGCCGGCCCGGTAGGAGTACGGGCCGGAATGGAACATCTACTTCCGAATCCTCGCGTTATCAAAAATGCCGACGGCTCTTATGGCATAATATGTGAGGACGATTCATTAGGCAGAATCTCAGGAACACTTGGCAATTTTACAGTGATACTCCGGGCGTTGTCCTACATCCTTTCATTAGGAAAGACCGGTCTCGGCATTGCCGGTAAATTGTCAACACTTAACGCCAACTATATAAAAGAACGATTACGTGACTTGTACTTATTGCCGATTGACACTGTATGCAAACATGAATTTGTGTTTGACGGGCTCATCGACAAGAGCACAGGCGTAACAACTCTGAATATCGCAAAACGATTGCTCGATTACGGTTTTCACGCTCCTACAATCTATTTCCCGCTGCTATTCCATGAATCATTGATGATAGAACCGACAGAAACGGAAAGTAAAGAAACCATTGACCGATTCATTGAAGTTATGCGAAATATAGACTTTGAAGCCAAAGAAAATCCGGATATGGTAAAACAGGCGCCACACAACACTCCTGTACGCCATCCCGACGACACAAAGGCTGCGCTAAATCCGATTGTCACCTATAAAGAACTCGTCGAAAATGCATAAAAGCGACATTATAATCATAGGATATGGGCCCGGCGGCATGGAAGTCGCCGGGAAAGCCGTATCCCAAGGCCTTAATACGGTAGTAATTGAAAAAGACCTGCCCGGCGGCACTTGTCTTAACAGAGGATGTATCCCGACAAAAGCACTTTGTTATTCAGCGGAACGCTCCTCAGGAAATCCGGAAGAATATGCCTCGGCATGGGCGCGTAAAAATGCGGTTGTCACCGAACTCCGAAACAATCTGGAGACCCTGCTGTCGAAAACCACATTCGTAAATGGTGAAGCTAAATTTACAGGAACCGATACTGTCGAAGTCAATGGAGAAATCTATACAGCTCCTAAAATAGTCATCGCCACAGGCTCCAGACCATCACGTCTGTCAATACCGGGGGCTGAATTCTCAATCGACAGCGACAAGCTTCTGGATTTGCAAAAACTTCCTGAAAGCATCTGTATTATCGGAGGCGGCGTTATCGGGATGGAATTTGCATGCATTCTAAATGCTTTTGGTGTAAAAGTAACGGTCATTGAATTTTGCAAAGAGATATTACCCAATTTTGACAAAGACATATCCAAACGTCTAAAATCATCACTCACACGCAAAGGAATCGACATAATCACGTCGGCAAAAGTGAGTGAAATACGCCCTGATAAAGAAGTCATATATGAAAGCAAAAATAAAATATCCTCCATACGCGCTGAAGAAGTTCTCATGGCGGTAGGACGGTGTCCGGTCATTCCTGATGGTGTGGAAAAAATCGGAATGACAATTGACCGTAATGCGATTGCAGTCGATGAAGATTATCGCACCAATATCCCCGGGATATATGCGATAGGCGACGTAAACGCCCGGATTATGCTTGCCCATGTCGCATCTTCACAAGGAAGTTCCATAATGGGCTTCAATATGAATTTCGACGTTGTGCCCTCAGCGGCCTTCACCACCCCGGAATGCGCCATGGCAGGATTGACTGAAGAATCTTGTAAAGAACATGGATTGGACTATCGCGTAACTAAAGCCATGTTCCGAGCCAACGGTAAAGCTGTTTCAATGGGCGAAACCGATGGAATCGTCAAATTAATCATAGACAACGCCACGCATAGTATACTCGGAGCTCATATATGCGGCCCCCATGCGGCCGACCTTATAGGAGAAGCTGCTCTCGCCATCAGCGCGAAACTGCCGATAGAAACCATTGCTAAAACTATTCATGCCCATCCGACACTTGGAGAAGTTATCCATTCGGCAGCTGCGATATAAAAAGAAAACACCGATGTTTCACAACATCGGTGTTCGTTTAAACCTTTATCTTAATCTAATACTATGAAAAACACACATGCAAATGTAGTAATATTTTTGATTCCCACACAAATTTTTCAGGGTGTTTAACATATTTTTACTAAAAATCAAGTCAGATTTCTATGTATAACCGACAAAAAGACAAAATCTAAGGAAATCAATGTCTATGTGTCTTAGAGATGATAACCTAATTATAATCAATTCAATTCTATCTCAAAACAACAAAAATTATATCTTATGGACTACAACAGAGTAATCACCCATATATATGACGAACTTAAAACCTTACGAGGCAACGGCAGACTCGCCGATTATATCCCGGCACTTGCAGAAGTGAATCCCATGGGCTATGGAATAGCACTGGAGTCATTTGAAGGTGAGCTCAACCACATAGGAGACTCTGATGTCAAATTCTCAATCCAGAGTATATCCAAGGTGTTCACAACAGCGATGGTCATAAGGAGCCTCGGCCACGAGCTATGGGAATCAGTGGGCAGAGAACCGTCAGGCAATCCGTTCAATTCACTCGTTCAACTTGAACACGAGCAAGGCATACCACGCAATCCGTTTATCAACGCCGGCGCCCTTGTTGTCACCGATCGGCTCATGGATCTTTACGAACGTCCCAAGGAGGCCATTCTTGATTTCATAAGAAAGCTTGCGGGAAATGACGATATATATTATGACAAGCGAGTAGCAATATCAGAACGGCAGCATGCCGACCGTAACATGGCTCTCGCATATTTCATGAAGAGCTTCGGAAACATCCATAATGATGTAGAATCGCTTATCGACGTATATTGCTATCAGTGTTCAATTGCTATGAGCTGCATTGATCTTGCAAAATCATTCATGTTCTTTGCCAACGGAGGAATCAACCCCATCAACAATGAACGCATTCTCAGCATGAGCCGAGCCAAACGACTTGGAGCAGTAATGCTCACCTGCGGATTTTATGATGAATCGGGAAACTTCGCATTCCGAGTAGGAATGCCTGGAAAAAGCGGCGTTGGAGGCGGCATTGTCGCATATATTCCGAGAACCCTCTCTATCGCCGTATGGAGTCCGGGACTGAATACCCATGGAAATTCTCTGCTTGGGATGGAGACTCTTGAACGGTTCACCACTGAAATCGGCAACTCCATCTTCTAATAAATCCTGATTATTGCACAATTTTTATTTTAACAAAAATAATATTAACTTTATAGTGTTGTTATAATATCACATTAATTCCATGATGAAATTATTTTTAGCATCTATATTAACTATGATTCCGGCCTTGTGCAGTGCAAAAGATATTGAAATAAAACTCCTGCAGACAAGCGACATCCATGGAAATCTTTTCCCTGAGAATTTCATAACCATGACTCCGGCAAGTGGCGGAATGGCACGTATATACAGTCTTGTAAAGGAATATCGCACTTCATATGGAGATAAACTGATACTTCTCGACAACGGAGATATTTTGCAGGGACAACCGGCGGTATATTATTATAATTATGTCGACACTGTATCAACACATGCAGCGGCAGCTGTCATGAACTATATGGGATATGATGCCGGAAATGTAGGAAACCACGATGTAGAAACAGGCAGAAAAGTATTGGACAGATGGGCCGGAGACTGCAATATGCCTATTCTCGGCGCGAACATTATCGATGAAAAAACCGGCGAACCGCATTTTCAACCATATGAAGTATTTGAACGCGACGGTCTCAAAATAGCAGTTCTTGGCATGATAACACCGGCCATACCGGTATGGCTGTCACATGACATATGGGAAGGCCTGCGATTTGACGACATGGAAGAGACCGCGCGTAAATGGATTCCGATTATAAAAGAACGCGAAAAACCGCATATAATCATAGGTCTTTTTCATGCGGGCAAATCCGGCAAACTGCTCGCCGGATACAAGGAAAATCCAAGCATAGAAATAGCGCAGAACGTTCCGGGATTCGACATCATTCTATTCGGACATGACCATCAGTTTGAAAATCAGAAAATATGCAATGTGAACGGAGATAGCGTGCTTGTGATGAATCCGGCCAATACAGGACAGCGGATTACTGATATCACCATAAAAGCGACGCTCGACAATAGCGGCAATCTAACGAGACAATCAATTGTCGGTGAACTAAACGATGTTAACCGTTATCCCCCCGACGAAGAATTCATGTCAGTATTCTCCCCGTGCATAAAGGAGATAAACGACTTCGTTTCTGAACCAATCGGCATCTTCACAGATTCCATTGGCTCGGAAGACACTTTTTTCGGGCCGTCTAAACTTGTAGATCTCGTACATGAATTACAGCTCGAGGCTTCCGGAGCCGACATCTCGTTTGCCGCACCCATTTCATATGACGCTTCAATAAAAGCAGGTCCAATACACATGAACGACATGTTCAGTCTTTATAAGTATGAAAATTCTCTTTATATAATGGAATTGACCGGCAAAGAGGTCAAGGATTATCTGGAATTCTCTTATTCATTATGGACTGACCAAATGAAAAATCCTGACGGTCATCTTTTACTATTCAAAGAAAAGAAAACATCAGGGGAGAGTATGAGATCGACGCTTGTAAATCCTCCATATAATTTTGACTCGGCCGCCGGAATCAGATATACCGTTGACGTGACAAAACCTAAAGGTGAAAAGATAACAATTATAAGTATGGCTGACGGAACCACCTTTGACTACGACAAAACATATAAGATAGCAGTAAGCTCTTATCGTGGAAATGGCGGAGGCGAACATTTCACCAAAGGAGTCGGAATCAGTCCGGAACAGCTGCCTAAACGCATCCTGTATCGTTCAGATAAAGATTTACGCAAAATTTTATCCGAACTCATAAGAAAAAAACAACGTATTCAACCGCACACACTTGACTCATGGAAATTCATTCCGGAAAACCTGGTTGCTCCTGCGGCTGAACGAGATGCTGAAATACTATTTCCAAAACATTAGACATGAAAACAGGATATATATTTGAACTACCTATGAAGGTTCGCGATTATGAAGTAGATTCCGAAGGAATTGTCAATAATGCGATATATCTCCATTATCTGGAACATACGCGCCATGAATTCTGCGAATGGGCCGGAACTTCGTTCCGTTCAATGCATGAACGCGGAATCGACCCGGTGCTCAATAAGGTTGAAATTGAATATAAGTCGCCGCTCGGGCTGGGCGAAAAATTTTTAAGTTGTCTGAACATATCACGAGAAGGGGCTCGATTCATCTTTCATCAAGACATATATAATGCCGCAGGAAAAGTTGTAGTCAAAGCGAAGGTGTCATGCGTTTCCACCCTCAACGGCCGTCTTACCAGAGGAGAGGAAATTGCCGAAGCATTCTCCCGTTTTTTAAATTAAACAGTCATTAATTCTCAAATTTCTCCTCATTTTGTCCGATTTATTATATAAAATAGCATTTTCTCAAATAAAAGGAATCACTCCGGGACTTGCCCAAGAGATTCTGGCCCATATAAGCGAAGAGTCGATTTTCTTCACTGAGTCAGAATCGTGTCTTTCCTCTTTACTGGGATTTAAGAGTAAAATTCTGGATAAAAATTACCGGGATTCCATACTTGAAAAGGCTAAAAGAGAATTAGAGTTCATAAATACGCATAATATCAACAGTACGTATTTTTCTGACGAGCATTATCCCGAAAGGCTAAAACATTGTGAAGACTCGCCAATAATGCTTTATTCTCTTGGAAAATGTAACCTCAACAGTGATCATGTCATCGGAATTGTCGGAACACGTCATGCCACTCCATATGGCGTTGACTTTGTCATAAATCTGGTAAAAAATCTTGCTGAAAAGCTTGACAACCTTGTCACGGTCAGCGGTCTCGCCTACGGTATTGACATTACAGCCCACAGAGCGTCATTGCATAACAACGTGCCCACAACAGCGGTACTTGCTCACGGATTAAACACGATTTATCCGGCGGCTCATCGCAATACAGCGGCCGACATTATAAAATCAGGCGGATGCCTTGTCACTGATTATATGTCACAGGACAAGTTACATAAAGGCAATTTTCTTGCACGCAATCGCATTGTCGCAGGACTTTGCGACTGCCTTATAGTGGCGGAATCGGCAGAAAAAGGCGGCGCGCTCGTAACCGCCAAGATAGCGACAGCCTACAATCGTGATGTAGCGGCATTGCCAGGACGTATATCAGATAAATTCAGCGCCGGATGCAATAAACTCATCGCTTCAAATATAGCCACACTGATACACAATGACGAAGACATCATTGACTTAATGGGATGGCGCACACGCCCTGCCGAAGGCGAGCAACAAGAATTGAATCTTTCATTATCCCCGGAGGAGGAAAACATAATCGAATATCTTCAAAATACCGGAGAAGAAAACGTCAATCAATTATGCGTCGCTCTCGGGATTCCAATGCACAAGCTTATGCCGTTGTTAGTCGACATGGAATTCAAAGACCTTATCCTCCCCTATCCCGGAGGAAAATACCGACTCGCATAAAACCATATCCACCACTACTCTGTTAAAAATATAAAACCTCATAACCAAAATGACAATGGATAAACACGTTATTCAATCATCGGAAATGATTATTAACCCTGACGGGTCTATATTCCACCTTCACTTGCTGCCAGAACAGCTTTGTGACCGCATAATACTTGTCGGAGATCCAGGCAGAGTCGATATGGTAGCCTCATTTTTTGACACTAAAGATTTTGAAGTGTCTTCCCGTGAATTCCATACAATAGGGGGCACATATAAAGGGAAACCGATAATGTGCCTCAGTCATGGTATCGGGCCGGACAACATCGACATTGTAATAAACGAGCTTGACGCTCTTGCCAACGTCGACTTTAAAACTCGCGAGGTAAAAGAGAGTCACCGGACTCTAACAATGGTACGCATCGGCACTTCTGGAGCTCTGCAGCCGGAACTGATACTGGGAACACCGGTTATCGCCGCACATTCAATCGGTTTTGACGGTGTGCTAAATTACTATGCTGGTCGTAACAAAGTTGCAGATCTTGATTTCGAACGCGCATTCTGCGAAGCTGTTGACTGGAATCCGCTGCTGGCCGCCCCGTATGTCGTAAAATCCGATGAAGAACTTGTAGACCGTATCGGCAAAGACGACATGGTGAGAGGATGCACAATCAGCGCTGTTGGATTTTACGGTCCGCAAGGACGCGAACTCAGGCTTCCTTTGGCTGATCCGGATTTAAACGCAAAAATAGAGCGATTCCGTTATAAAGGAAAGCCAGTCACCAATTATGAGATGGAAAGCGCCCCGCTTGAGGGATTATCATTATTAATGGGGCATAAAGCGATGACCGTATGTTCAATTATCGCCAACAGAGTCAACACTACCGCATCGCCAAATTATAAAACGGCCGTGCGTGATCTTGTAGAGACAGTTCTTGAAAGAATCTGAAATCAACCTAACCTGCCGACGCTCTGAAATAAAGCGCCACGGCAATCACCGTATAAATGATATTGGGTATCCACATCGCCACTAATGGCGATGTGTAGCCTGATACGGCAAATGTCGATGTAACAGTCATGAACAAGATATAACCGAAACTGAGCACAAGGCCGATGCCGATATTGATACCCATTCCGCCCTTTACCTTCTTGGAAGAAAGCGACATACCTATAACCGTAAGGATAAACGCAGCCGCGCACATAGCCACACGGCGTTCTTTTTCAATTTCAAACGCCTTGATATTGGCAAAACCTCGGGATTTCTGATTCTCTATATATTCGGCAAGTTCAGGAGATGTCATAGTTTCCTGGTCATTTTTAGAAATAATGAAATCACGCGGTTCCATATTCAATATAGTGTCAAGACGAGTGCCGCGCGTTATTTTTTCTTCAAGACCGTTAATATCACGAATCATGTAATCCCTAACAGTCCACTGATTAAGCGAATCCCAGCGAATCGACTGAGATGTAAGACGTGACACAAGCTTCTTTCCCTCGAATTTGTCAAGAGAAAAGCGATAGCCGGTACTTGTCGTATTGTCAAAGCGGTTGATATAGGCAATCTCTCCCGG
>CAZYXN010000098.1:0-9719 GCA_964651105.1 uncultured Muribaculum sp.
AAAGTTATGACGGCCAATTTTTTGCTGTTTTTTGCTTTCTATTTACTGACTCCTTTATTGCCGATTTATCTTGACCGACAATTTGCTGCCGATAAAGATACCATCGGAATTGTTTTATCGGGATATGTTGTGGCCACATTTCTGATACGTCCATTCAGCGGATTTTTTGTGGATAGCTTTGACCGTAAAAAAGTCTTAATTATCTGCTTTTTTTCTTTTTTTATTTGTTTTGCAGGTTATATTGGAGCGGGGACATTGTTGATGTTTGCTATAGTAAGAACGATACATGGTATCCCGTTTGGGGCGACAACTGTTGCCAATTCAACAGTCGCAATAGATGTGTTACCATCATCTCGGCGTAATGAGGGGCTCGGCTATTATGGGCTTAGTAATAATCTCGCTATGGCGATAGCCCCGTCGGCGGGAATATATATTTACAGCGTGACCGATAATTTCCCTCTTTTATTTTGGATTTCGTTAGTTCTCGCCATGGCAGGCTTTATATGTTCTACTACCGTCAAAGTCCCTGCGAGAGAGCTGAAAAAAGGAAAATCGAAACTTGATTTTGATCATTTCTTTCTGTCTCGTGCATGGTTGATGGCCATAAATATATGTTTATTCGGATTGTGCTGGGGTGTGATGAGCAATTATGTTGCTCTATATGGTCAGCAGGAACTTGGGATAACCGACGGAACCGGTATCTTTTTCGCTCTTCTTTCTGTCGGACTTGTATTATCGCGTCTGTCTGGGCATAAAGCTCTTCGGGTTGGCAAAATCACTCAAAGCTGTGCTCAAGGAGTCATTCTGTCGTTTATCGGTTATCTGTTATTTGCGTTGACAATAAATGAATGGACTTATTATTTATCGGCATTATTAATAGGGCTTGGTAATGGTAGAATGTATCCGGCATTTTTGAATATGTTTGTCAAAGTCGCCCGGCATGACCAACGGGGCACTGCTAATTCATCTATTTTGATTTCATGGGATTTGGGAATGGGTATCGGCATCCTTCTCGGGGGAGTTATTGCTGAATATGTTGGTTTTGCTATGGCGTTTTGGCTTGCGGCTTTAATGCAGGCCATGGGAGCGTTGTTGTTTTTGATTTTTACTCGGAAATTTTATTTGAGTCATCGTCTTGAGAAATAGTCTCTTTTGAGAATTTACGATATGCGGCGGCCATCCGTTTATGATAATTCCTTTTTTTATATGACGAACCGTTATATATACGTGCGAATGATTCCCAATCTTTTTTCTGGAGGTATTTCTCCAATTTGTTGCTTTTGATGAAATTTACGAATAATTCAAGTTGTTCTTCTTCAGAACGCGACATGCGATCTAAAAAATCGAGGTGAGAATCAGCTCCGCATTTTTTCCAGTTAAATCCTCCGATTTGGAACATTCCCCAGAATGTCCCTTCAATAGCCGCAATCGAATCGATTGTCATTGCTGATGCAAGGCGGGCATGCTGTGCTTCCTGATGTGAACCATATCTTTTTTTATCAGGACGTGTAAAAACTACAGGATGAGTCTTTTTGAATTTGTTAAGTTTTGTGCCTCTTCGAATCGCCGCTTTTGTGAACATTATCAAGTCAAAATTGATTAACGGCACTCTTGGAGCATGGAATCCTTGCAGCTTGTGTCCGGCTTCAATCTGTACGACAGCTTTTATTGCCGCTACCTCTACGCCAAGTTCTTTGGCTGCTCTACGGTAGTCATTTTCCGTCAGTTTTTTGAATGTATAGTTAGATGCGGAATCTTGCTTCAACTCGATATTGGCCGGACCGGATACCGGAGATATTGAATCGGTGTTTTCTTGTGCGGCATAGGCTTTTGTGTTTGAGAATATGCAAGCGGCAACTGTTCCTGAAAGAAATAGGTGACGGAAATACATGAATATTGGTTTAAGATTAAAATAATTGGGGACGTGCTGTCGACACGTGTAATTTTGTATTTGTGTGCCTTCACACGTCCCCAGTGTTATACAACCGAATCGGTTATTTTTTGAGATTGGCCACTTTCTTAAGAATCAGAGTGAGCTGATTCCAGAAGCGTTCGACTGCCGGAATATGCATTTTTTCAGATGGAGAATGGACGCCACGTAGAGTAGGACCGAATGATACCATGTCGAGATGTGGGTATTTTGTTAAGAATAGTCCGCATTCCAATCCGGCATGGATTGCTTTAATCGCCGGTTTGATGCCATACAATTCTTCGTAAGCGTCGCTTGCGATTTTCATAATGGTAGAGTTCATGTTGGGAGCCCAGCCTGGATAGCCGTCGCCATGAGTGACGTGAGCTCCGGCGAGAAGGAATAAAGCTTCAATCTGACGTGCAATATCATATTTGCGTGATTCTACAGAGCTACGCTGACTCGTGGTTATGAGTATTTTTGAATCCGGAAGCATCTTGATTGATGCAAGATTGGTTGATGTCTCGACCAATCCTTCAAGGTCGTGGCTCATTGAGATTACCCCGTGAGGACATGCATAGAGCGATCGTATAATACGTGTGGCAGTGTCTTCATCGATTGCGTATTGAGGTTTTTCTGCAGAATCAAGAGTGATTTTCATATTTGGGTCAGTGTGGCTGTATTCTTTTTCAACAGCAGCCACGAACTCATTGAATGCAATCACTATATCCTCTTTGCGGGACGATGGTACGCCAAATACAGCTTGTGCGGCACGAGGAATGGCGTTTCGGAGGTTTCCTCCTGATATCTCGCTTAACGCTACGGTTGTATTACGTGAAATCTCAAAAAGGAAACGGGCGAGGAGTTTGTTAGAATTTGCACGTCCTTCATGGATATCACCTCCGGAGTGGCCTCCGCTTAGATTGGCGAATTCAATATGGAACCAATGTTTGTCGGCAGGGGCCATTTCACGTTTGTAATCGAATGTGATGGTTGTATCAATTCCTCCGGCACAACCGATGAAAATCTCACCGTCATCCTCTGAGTCAAGATTCAGTAAAATGGATCCGTTCATCATGTTTTCGCCGAGATTATTTGCTCCTGTCATACCGGTTTCTTCATCAACGGTGAATAGGGCTTCAATCGGGCCGTGAACCAAAGTATCGTCGGCCATTACAGCTAGAGAGGCTGCCATTCCAATGCCGTTGTCTGCTCCAAGAGTGGTTCCATCGGCATGAACCCATTCGCCATCTATGATTGTAGTGATTGGGTTATTCTCAAAATCAAAATCTTTATGGTTGGATTCGCATACCATATCCATATGACCCTGCATAATCAGTGTAGGTGCGTTTTCATGACCGAGAGTTGCCGGTTTGCTCATCACGACATTGCCTACGCTGTCTGTTTTAACGGTGATATTGTGTTTTGCTGCGAAATCAAGCAGATATTGACGGATTTTTTCCTCTTTTTTAGACGGACGTGGAATTTTTGTAATTTCGTCAAAAATCATCCAGATTGATGACGGTTTGAGGTCTCTAATTGTCATACTCGATAATTGTTTTATTGGTAATATACTTGTTTAAAAGTCGTTCTTAACTGTATAAAATTGTTAAATTAGTAACTTTTCGCACTCTAAGTTACAAAATAAAATTTAGATATTACCAAAATTGATTTAGCTTTCTTATATTTGCACTGAAAAATAGCATGAGCGTAGTGAAAATAGTGTTTTTGACCGTGATTTTATTGGCTGTTGCCGTCCTTTTGTTAGGGGTGAAAGCTCTATTTATAAAGGGTGGAACATTCAAGATTGGTCATGCGCATGACATTGCGAATATGCGTAAAAATAAAAACAATTAAATACTCATATCACATAAAACAATGAAGAAATTCGCACTTAGTGCCAAGTCAATGATGCTTATGATGGCTCTTGTAGCCGTTTCTTGTGCTAACAATGAAAAATCATCAACTGCTGTCCCAGCCGAAGGCACAGCAACCAATGTCGCTGTTAATATACGATATATTGATGCTGATTCGATTGCAGCGCACTACAATTTAGCAAAAGATTTTAATGAAGCTCAGCTTCGTTCAATAAGCAAAATTGATAATGCTCAGCGTACGCGCGGAGCAGAACTTCAGAAACTTGCCAACTCTATTCAACAGAAAGTGAATAATAACGGTTATCTTTCTCAGGCAAGTTATGAAGAAGATATGAAAAACTTGAATAAGAAACAGTCAGATGCTGAAAACTATATCGCAAGCCTTCAGCGCGAAGCCCAGCAAGAGATGTTGCAACAACAGATGCAGCTTACTGATTCTATCGAGTCATTCATTCAACAATATAATGCCGATAAAAAGTATGATGCAATACTTTATAAGGCTGCCGGTGTTTATTTCAATCCGGCTCTTGATATTACTGAAGAAGTTATAAAGGGTCTTAATTCTCGATACAATAAAGTATCGGAAAAATGATAAAGGTACAGACCAATAAGCATGAAGCCCGAATCTTTGAAGATTCGGGCTTCATGCTTATTGGTTGAATCGAGATTAAACGGATTAAAATTTTGGTGGAATCGTTTGCATTTTGGTCTGCATGGTACGTGCTATCCTGTAATGGCCGTTGGCATTTGGATGGAGGCGATCAGTAGGCGAGTCATGAAAATATATATCGTGATTTTCTTCCATCGGGTATAATCCGCTTTCAGAATACAGGTCAATCAACGGCACGGCCCATACAGAAGCTGCCTCGCGTAAGGTTTCGATATATGCATCGATATAAAGACCCCATGCGTTTGCATAGTTTTCATCGGGCTGCACATTCTTGGAGCTGAACTTGGCGAATCCTCTATGAATCGGGGTCATGATTATTATCTGTTTTGTGGGATAGTAATGTTTAAGATATGCCATCACACGGTTGATATTTCCACAGAATGTAGTATCGTTCATTTGCAATGTGCGATGTTTTCGTAGTTGCATAGTGCCGTTGACGTTCACAGTGTCAATCCTTTCAGAGTAAAATTCGCCTATGGGCTTGTTATGGTTGTAATCATTGGTGCCTGCCCATATTATTATTGCATCTATGTCATCTCCTCGGTCGTTTCGCATTTCCTCGGCTTTCTTGTATATCCCGTCCCATTGATAACCGCTGCGTGCATAGACATGTGGTTTTATGCCGATTAGTTTTGAAAGATATTCCCAATATTTCTTTTCAGTCGACTTATTGTTGGGGTCTGTCATTGAATCTCCAAGAAATGCCACATTGCAATCTTTCCATGGTGATTTTTTTGATATGGCCTCAGACGGAATCTCTATAGCAGGGGCATGGTTATGTCCCTCATGCCCTTTCTGGGCATGAATTGTTGCAGGCAGGACTAAAGATGTCGCTAAAAATAAATAGGTGAGTTTCATTATTGTTGTTATTTAAGGTTTTCTTGTGATTCAAGATGGATTTTGCATGTTTCTGCAAATTCTTCGTACCAATCTTCTCCAAATTTCTGGATCAGCGGGCCTTTTAGAAATTGATACAATCTGATTCCTTCTTTTCTCCCGAGAAGTTCGGCGCAGCGGCATATTTTCCATCTATGATAGTTAACTGCCGTGAACGACGGATATTCGTTGATGCGTGCCGGATACAGATAGCATGATATGGGTTTGCGGAAATCAGTTATTTTCCCTTCATTATATGCTTTTTCTATCGCGCACTGGCAAACGCCTCCTGGGGCATAACATGTGAATACGCAGTTGCGACCGTCGACAATAGATGTTACCAGATCTCCCTCTTCATCTATATATCCTACGCCGTTTTCTTCGATTTCTTTTTGGGCGGCAGGGGAGAGGTCTTCATATATGATAGGGAGTATCTCTTTTAATTTCTCAAATTCTTCTTTTGTGATAGGGGCTCCGGCATCACCTTCAATGCAGCATTCACCAAGACATTTTGAAATATCGCAACAAAAAAACTGCTCTACGATGTCAAGCGAGACGAGAGTATCTTTAATCTGTAACATAAATTCTTCAGTTGTTGTATTGTGATTGTCACACATAAAAACATTATTAGTTCGTTATGAAAATAGTATAGCCGAGTAAACGGTCGTATCGGCTTCCAGGAGCACGGTAATATACTCCAATACCATATTCATTGACGGTATTATGAAAATCACCTTCAATGGGTGCGGTTTCTCCTCTGAACCTTCCTGATGGCACTGCGAGATACTGATAGTTGTAACTGCCTTGTTTCAGTAGAAGCGATGCTTTGTATTTTCCATCCATGAAATCATAATGCATCAATGACTCAGGATTGAACCTTCCATTGGTCAAATCACCTTCAATGAACACGTCATAACCTGCTATCGGTTCGGATTCGAGGGCGAAATGAACCATTACATAATCAGCTCCGTCATCAGTCTCCATGAGCCTGAACCGTCCTCGCTGGGTCATATCATAAGCATACGGAAGATTTTTGCGAGGGAAGTCGTCAAATAATTTCATGTGATAGTACGGATATTCGTAAGCGATTGCCTCGACATTTATTCCCGGATAATTGGTGGAAAATATTTCAAAACGTCTATATTCGTTGCCTGCGGGATATATGAGCGGACGAAGATGTTCATAATATGCGATATCTCCAGATACGCGTTGTGGAGCCGTAAGCATTACGATATTGTCTTCACGTTGATTTTGAGTTATGATTACCTTTAAGTCGGTATAGACGTTATGTATATTCGCGTCTTTGGTGTCGATTGCGAAATTGAGCTGTTGGTGGCGGTTCAAGTAATCGATATCGGTTTTCGGAGTGACCTCTCCGGATATGCGAGCCAGATTTTCCGTTACGGAAAATCTGGCTTGGAGTAATGTTTCATCCGGATTGTTTTCGGAAAATACTTTAAAAAGGTAATTACCTGATGCCGTTAGACGGATTTGGTTGTTAGGAATGGTTATGGAATAATGGATATAATTGATGGTTGTAGCTTGTGAGTAGTTGACATCCTCTACATCCCCGATGTTAAATCCATCCAAAAATTCACTTTCTACAAGCCCCGAAGGCTGCCACAAGGCATTGCAATGGAAAAGGGAGTATCTCAGATAACTACGATTGTCAGAAAGTTCATCAAAACTGATTATGATGCGGTCAGAGCTATTCAGTAATATTACAGGAGGAGCGGTTTCATTTCCTTCTATAAAAATCTGTAAACTTTTGAATCGAGGATTGAATATGCCGTTAAAGGTGTCTTCCGCAATCGCTATGAAGGGAAACAGTAATAATAATATGAACGAGGCTGCTTTCAATGATTTTCATTCAACTTGTTGTGGAGAATTTCTATAGCATCTTCAATGTATGTCATGCATGGTTTTCTTAATTCTCCTGTTTTTAATTCCCCGCAAATCAGCGAACCGTTTTTATCCATAAATTTAGCGCTGCATTCCCTGATTGCTTTATATATTACGGCTTTGTCAGCCGGACTGTTATATTTGGTCATTCCAAGCAGGGCACCCATCGTTGATATGGCACCGCATATTTGTCTTAGTCCGCCTACTCCGCCGCCGAGACCGCAAGATAGAGCCAATGCTTTGCTCTCTTCCATTTTGTGCACGTCACTAAACGCCATGAACATGCATTGGGCGCAATTATAGCCTTCTCCTTTGAATTGTCTGGCTTTAAGCAATCTCTGTTCTAATGGTATATTGGTTTCTTCAATCATTTCCAGTCGATAGGTTTTTTTCCATGATTTATGAGATATTCGTTTGTTCTGCTGAATGGCTTTGAACCGAAAAATCCACGGTAGGCCGAAAGAGGTGAGGGATGGGGAGATGTTATCACCAGATGTTTGTTTCTATCTATAAACGCACCTTTTTTTATTGCATATGAACCCCATAAAATAAATACCAGATTTTCGCGATCACGATTTAATCTCATGATTGCCTCATCGGTGAATTGTTCCCATCCGTGTCCCTGATGAGAAGCAGCCCTATGAGCTTCTACTGTAAGCGTGGAATTAAGGAGTAAAACTCCTTGCCGAGCCCATCGCATTAAATCTCCGTTGACAGAAGCTTCTGGTAAATTCAGGTCGTCTTGAATTTCTTTGAATATATTGATTAGGGATGGCGGATTGGGAATCCCTTCTCCAACGGAAAAACATAGCCCGTTTGCTTGACCGGGTCCATGATATGGATCCTGTCCGATAATTACTACTTTTACTTCTTCGAAGGGACAAGCGTCAAAGGCCGCAAATATTTTGCCGGCCGGCGGATATACGGCATATTTTGGAGATGCGTATTCGGCCCGCACGAAATTTGTGAGTTCAACAAAATACGGCTTGTCCCATTCTTCGTGGAGTGCTTTTTTCCAGGATGGTTCGATTCTTACGTCCATTTAATTAAAATAAATGCGAGTGTCACTCGTGTTTCATTTGCAAAACTACAAAAACTTTTGTACTTTTGCACCACTATTAAAATAAAATGTGCCCGTAGTTCAATGGATAGAATATCGGATTCCGGTTCCGACGATTAGGGTTCGACTCCCTACGGGCATACTAAGCGGCTTAACGCCGCTTTTTTAATGCCATTATTAGATTAGCATAGTTGACCCTTGTTTTGTAGTTGTCCGCGTTTTTGCCACAGGATGTATGCTTCAAAAACCATTCAGCAAAGCGGTTTTAGAAGCGGACTGGGTAGCTGACGAATGATTTCTTCCGTTATTAAGTGACAGCCACGTCGCATTACCAGAAGTCGAAATTCTATCTGTTGTGTCATTTTAACAGATGCACCGTAATTTCGGCTTGACCCATAATTAGCAGATTATACAAGCGTAAAAGATTGAATACCAATGAAATATGAGGAAGTCTGTTGGACTTGAGGGGGTGTGGTATTGTAAGTCCAACGGAATGTCCAACAGACATCTTTCCTCTATGTTCATTTTAGTTCATCCTACTGCATATAAGAAAATCCTGCAATTCAGCGAGTTGCAGGATTTTTCGTTGTCTTTCATCAGGCTTTCGTGGAGCTGGAGGGGATTGAACCCTCGTCCAAACGTGGAACTAATCAGCTTTCTACATGCTTATTCCTGACTTGTTTTTCGTGCAACGGCAGGATCAAGACCACCAACTGTTGCCTTAGCCTTTAAAAATTTCGGAAATCTCGCAAGGCTCTTGATTTCCTATTTCCGATTTACCTGCACCGCCTGATCGATTGGTCTCGGAACATGACAATCGGGCGATGTCTTGTCTCTGCAACTGTTGCGGAGATTAAGCTAATCTACTGTACTTCGATTAAGCAGCAAGAGCGTAGTTATTTTCGCCATTTAAAATTTTGATGTCCCTGATTAAAGAGCGTAGCCATCATTGCTCTGCATGCTTACTCACCACCTCTACACGCTGTCAAAGCCAGTCAGCCCCGTAAAGTATGTTCAATATATTTTACAAAATTAGGTAAAATTTATTGGAAAAACAATGTAATCCCGTCTTTTGACTATTTTTAACTCATGGAAATTTTGTGAGAAATAGGATTCCTGATTTTTTGAGGGATATTTATGTGGGGACGATAAACTTAAGCTATTCTGATTGTTAGAGCTTGTTTAAAAACAAATGTGAATGAAAAATGAGCGTCAATCGAATGCTCAGGCATTTATACTTTGATTATTGTTTAAATAATTGAACAAAGAAAAACAAACTCAAAGAATTATGTATCTGACCGATGCTCAGAAGGAGTATATAAAAGGAACAATTCTGAATGAGAATTGGCGCAGCAAATATGATTTCTTTCTCATGCTTGACGCTATAATATACATAAATGTGAGCGGCTGCCAGTGGCGGTTGCT
>CAZYXN010000099.1:0-9589 GCA_964651105.1 uncultured Muribaculum sp.
CTGATGTGTCCCGGTGCCGGCAATGAAGCCATGAAAAAAATCGCCGACATCGTTGGATTAGCAGCAACAGCTTCCGAGCCTATGGTCGCAGTGCTTCGTTGCAATGGTTCCTGCGAGAATCGTCCGACAACATCCAACTACGACGGGCCGAAATCGTGTGCGATTCTCAGTTCCTTGAGTGCTGGAACGACCGACTGTCCTTACGGCTGTCTCGGCTGCGGCGATTGCGTGTCAGCATGTAAATTTGACGCGCTTCACATGGATCCGGTAACAGGACTTCCTGTAATCGACAGTGAAAAATGTACCGGTTGCGGCGCATGTACAAAAGCATGTCCTCGCCACATTATCGAACTCCGCAAAAAGGGGCCTAAGGGTCTGCGTGTATGGATCGCTTGCGCCAACAAAGACCGTGGAGCCATCGCGATGAAGGAATGCAGCACAGCATGTATAGGATGCGGAAAATGTAAGAAAGTTTGTCCGTTTGAAGCAATTACCGTTGAAAACAATCTTGCTTACATTGACTTCAACAAGTGCCGTCTGTGTCATAAATGTGTGCCCGAATGTCCGACAAAGGCAATCCATACCACACGAATAATTAAGGAAGTACAAGTAACCGAATAACATTATGTTGCATACATTTCATAAGGGAGGAGTGCATCCCCCTGAGAACAAATTGACAGCTTCTGCCGAGATTATCCCGGTAGAACTGCCGCGCGAAGTTGTTATTGCATTCGCGCAACATATCGGAGCTCCAGCAAAATGTGAACTAAAGAAAGGCGACCACGTGAATCGCGGTGACCTTGTCGCTGCCGCCGGCGGTTTTGTTTCGGCCAACGTTCATGCATCAATCTCCGGAACAGTCACAAAAGTGGATAAAAGTAAAACTGCTTTCGGTCTGCCAATTGACACTGTAACAATTGTTGCCAGCGACGAAGACCACGAAAAGGATCTTCAGGCGATAAAGAATCCGACTCCGCTCCGTACCGATGAAGAAATCGCGGCTCTTGATGCCAAAGAAATCATCGGAATTATAGACGGTGCAGGAATCGTAGGTCTCGGTGGCGCGACTTTCCCGACAAAAGTAAAATTATGTCCGCCTCCCGGAAACAAAGCAGAAGTATTAATCATCAACGCAGTGGAATGTGAGCCTTACCTTACTAATGACCACGCATTGATGCTTCAACATCCTGATGAAATTCTTGAAGGAATAAAACTTTTAATGAAAGCCGCCGGTGTAGACCGGGCTATCATAGGTATCGAGGAAAACAAGGCCAATGCCATCGACCTCCTTACACAGAAAGCAGCCTCTGACAACCGGATTGAAGTTATGGGACTGAAGGTCAAGTATCCGCAAGGCGGAGAAAAGCAGCTTATCGATGCTACCATTGGCAAAGAGGTTCCTTCAGGAGCGCTTCCTATCGCAACAGGAGCAATCGTACAGAATGTGGCTACCGCTTTTGCCGTATACGAAGCAGTCAAATTCGGAAAACCACTGATTGACCGTGTAATGACAATCACCGGTCCGTCGGTTCAACGTCCGGGAAATTATCTCGTCGCTCTTGGAACCAACTTGAAAGCTCTTATCGATGATATTGCCGGAGGAGTACCGGCTGATACCGGCAAGATTATTCTCGGCGGTCCGATGATGGGTAAAAGCGTAGTGCAACTTGACGCTCCTACTGTGAAAGGCACATCGGCAATACTGATGCTGCCTCAATCCGAATCAAAACGCAACAAAGTGGAGCCATGTATCCGCTGCGCGTCATGTGTCAGCGTGTGTCCGATGGGACTTGAGCCCTATCTAATCAGTACGCTTTCACGTTTTGGAGAATGGGAAGAGGTAGAAGCCAATAAAGTAATGAACTGTATCGAATGTGGCTGTTGCAGCTATATTTGCCCCTCTACCCGTCCTCTACTCGATTATATAAGACTTGGTAAAACGACTGTCGGCGGCATCATCCGTGCAAGGCAGCAAAAATAAACGATGGAAAAATGAATCCAATGCTAACTATTTCGGCGTCGCCACACGTGCATACCCAACGTACGGTATCTACCTGCATGTGGCACGTCATCATCGCGCTCTTGCCCGCGCTCGCTTGCTCGATTTATTTCTTCGGAGTAGGCGCATTGATTGTTATTGTCACCGCGTTGCTCGGCTGCATGGCAACTGAGTATGCAATTAACCGCTGGATGTTTGGAAAAGATTCGACTCTCGCCAACGGCAGCGCAATCCTCACCGGACTATTGCTCGCGTTCAACCTTCCGTCCAACCTTCCCGTATGGATTGTTCTGATCGGTTCGGTTGTAGCCATAGGTATCGGCAAAATGTCATTCGGAGGCCTCGGATGCAACATATGGAATCCGGCGCTTGTAGGCCGTGTGTTCCTGTTAATCTCATTCCCCGTGCAAATGACCTCCTGGCCTATACCGGGAGAAAATACATGGAATTATCTCGATGCAACTACCGGAGCTACCACTCTCGGACTTCTCAAGCTTGGAGAAGCTACTCCCGATTCCATTAATCTCGCTTACAATGCCGTCGGATTCATGGGCGGTTCGCTTGGCGAGGTCAGCGCTATCGCTCTGCTAATCGGATTTGTATATCTGCTTTGTGTTAAAGTCATCACATGGCACATTCCGGTCGCAATACTTGGAGCCGTCGCTCTTTTCACACTCTGTATCGGAGGAAACATCGGCATAGAGCTTCTTTCCGGAGGACTTATTTTAGGAGCTTGCTTCATGGCAACAGACTATGTAACCTCTCCGATGTCTCATAAAGGTATGATAATATTCGGAATCCTTATTGGAGTCATAACTGTTATCATTCGTAAATGGGGCGCTTATCCAGAAGGCGTATCTTTTGCTATCTTACTTGCAAATAGCGTAGTTCCATTGATTGATCGTTATATTAAGCCGCGTAAGTTCGGAGAAAGGAGTAAAAAATGAAAAAGCTCGCATCTACCCTCCCCAACATGATTGTATCATTGGGTGTTATTACCATCGTTGCGGCATCATTGCTCGCCTGGGCTCACAGCGTGACTGCAGAACCGATTGCGCAAGCAGAAAAGCAAACTCGCGTTGATGCTATAAAGAATGTGCTTCCGACTTTTGACAACGACCCGCTTGCAAAATCAACTGAAATTTATCAGCTTGGTGAAGGGAACGCGCCATTTACCGTTTATCCGGCTTATGAAGGAGACAAATTTGTCGGAGCTGCTGTCGAAGGTTATACAAAAAGCGGATTCTCCGGTGAAGTCAAAGTCATGTACGGATTTGATGCAGAAGGTGTCGTCAGCGGATTCCAAGTTCTTTCCCATGCAGAGACTCCCGGACTTGGTGCAAAAATGAATGAATGGTTCCGCATGGAAGAAGGCAACCGCTCAGTTATAGGAAAAAATCCGGCGATAGTTAACATGACAGTGGCAAAAGATGGCGGAGCTATCGACGCAATCACAGCCGCAACTATCAGCTCAAGGGCATTCCTGTCAGCCCTTAGAGATTGTTTCCAAGCATTTGAAACATATAAAAAAGACCTCAACAATGAATAAATTACGCATTCTTACAAACGGAATTGTGACGGAGAACCCGACATTTGTTCTCCTCCTCGGTATGTGTCCAACTCTCGGAACTACCGGTTCGGCAATGAATGGTATGTCAATGGGTCTTGCCACCACCGGGGTATTGATATGCTCAAATATGGCTATTTCAGCGATAAAGAGCCTTGTACCCGATAAAGTGCGTATCCCTGCCTTTATAGTGGTAATCGCTACATTCGTGACATTATTGCAAATGTTAATGCAGGCATATTTGCCAGCTCTAAATGCAAGCTTGGGGCTCTTCATACCGCTTATTGTAGTCAATTGTATCGTGTTAGGACGTGCTGAAGCGTTTGCTTCACGTCATTCCGTAGGCGATTCACTCTTCGACGGCATCGGTATCGGTCTCGGTTTCACTATCGCGCTCACCCTCCTTGGCGCTGTCCGTGAAATTCTTGGTACCGGTTGTATATTTGGAGCCCAGATTTATCCGGAAACATTCGGCTCGCTTGTATTCGTACTTGCTCCCGGCGCGTTTATAGCTCTCGGATTTCTTGTGGCATTGTTTAACTATATCCGTAAACGCTCATAGTCATGCTTGCTTATCTTTCAATTATAATCACGGCAATATTCGTAAATAATATTGTCTTTGCTCAATTCCTTGGTATATGTCCGTTCCTTGGCGTTTCCAAGAAATTGTCATCAGCAACAGGTATGGGAGCGGCCGTAACATTTGTCATGCTGCTTGCCACTCTCGTTACATGGCTTCTGCAGATTTATGTTCTTGATCCACTCGGACTGGCATACATGCAGACTATCGTTTTCATTCTTGTGATTGCGGCACTCGTACAGATGCTTGAAATCATATTGAAGAAAATAGCCCCGGCTCTCTATCAGGCATTAGGTGTATTCTTGCCGTTGATAACTACCAACTGCGCAGTTCTCGGTGTAGCAATTCTCGTAATCCAAAAAAGCTTCAATCTTGGACAATCATTGGTATATGCAGTCGCTACCGCCATCGGCTTTACGCTGGCTTTGGTCATTTTCGCCGGAATTCGCGAAAAACTTGCCATTGTAGATATACCCGCTCCTATGCGCGGTGTGCCAATCGCGCTAATATGCGCCGGCATGTTGGCATTGGCGTTCATGGGTTTTGCCGGAATCTCAATCGGTTAATCCCTGTACAGTAAAATAAGGGGAGACGCTTACTTAAGGCAGGCGTCTCCCTTTACATAATGTATAACCTTAAAATAATTTTCCTACGAGATACCATGTCGATAAAATTAATCAACACGTCAATCGTAACACTGACAGCGATATTATTCCTGTCTTCATGCACCCAAAAAGAAATAACTCCATGGGATGAGATGAATGATGTTTTAACCCAGATTATCGCTCCTGCATTTCCGGACAAAACATATTCAATAACCGATTATTATTCCGATGGCGACACGTTATTCACTGATGCTATAAACAAAGCCATTGCCGTATGTTCCGAAAACGGAGGAGGCATTGTTATCGTTCCAAACGGATTGTTCGAGACCGCTCCGATAAGACTATTATCAAACGTCAATCTCCATCTCTCCGACAGTTCAATTCTGAAATTTACAGCCAATACCGAGCTGTTTGATACCGTTCTGACCCGCATAGAAGGTATTGATTGTCATAATATCTCGCCCCTTATTTATGCCTACGACGCAATCAACGTGGCAATTACCGGCAAAGGCATACTTGACGGAAGCGCGGATTCTACAAACTGGTTCACTCCGGAAAGAGTTAAAGGCATTGTGAATGAAAAAGGAGAAAAAATCAATGAGAAAACGCTGCTTTACCAGATGAAAGAAGATTCCCTGCCGGTTGATCAGAGAGTGTTCATTGGCAACAACGGAATACGTCCGCAGTTCATCAACCTATACAAATGTAAGAATGTGCTTTTGGACGGATTCACAATCAACAACTCTCCATTCTGGCTCATTCATCCATTAATGTGCGAGAATGTCACGGTGAAAAATGTCACAATGCAAAGCCATGGAGTAAACAATGACGGATGTGATCCGGAATCATGCCGCAATGTCCTAATCGACAGTTGCTATTTTGACACCGGCGATGATTGTATAGCTATCAAATCTGGACGAGATCAGGATGGCAGACGTTGGAATTTGCCATGCGAAAATGTCATTGTCCGTAATTGCAGCATGAAAGACGGACATGCCGGCGTAGCAATGGGAAGCGAAATCACAGGAGGAGTCAAAAATGTATGGGTGGAAAATTGCACTATGGACAGTCCAAACCTTGACAGAATAATCCGTATCAAATCCAATGCCATACGCGGAGGCGAAGTACAAAATATATTCGTACGTAATATAACGGTCGGAGAATGCCGGCAGTCAATTCTTGGATTTGAGCTACAGTATTGGTATGTGTATGATGGGCCGTATCCTCCGTACTTCCATAATATAAATCTTGAAAATATCACCAGCAAAAAGAGCCAGTATGTATTGAATCTTGAAGGCTTTGAAGATAAAGTGCAGGCTCGTGATATCGAAATTAAGAACTGCACATTCGATGGCGTGACATCTCCGGAGATAAATCATATCGTCGGAGTGAAAGATATCACGTTTGAAAATGTATCCGTCAACGGCAAACCATACCAATATACATCCTCTTCGATTGAACGGCAATAATTTAAACCACCAACAAGTAAAATCGTCCGCAACTCAGCATTGTTCTTGAATTGCGGACGATTCATATCAAATCAGAACAACTAAAATTTTCTATCGCCAATTATTATTGCTAATTTTGCACTCTAAATTGAAAATATAAATCCAACATATAGAAAAATGCTTACAGCAAAGGAAATTCGCGAGTCTTTCAAAGACTTTTTCCGCAGCAAAGGACATCAGATAGTTCCTTCTGCTCCTATGGTTATCAAAGATGACCCGACACTTATGTTTACCAATGCCGGTATGAATCAATTTAAAGATATCATCCTCGGCAATACCGCAGCGAAACATACACGAGTGGCGGATTCTCAAAAGTGTCTGCGAGTAAGCGGCAAACACAACGACCTCGAAGAAGTGGGAATGGACACATACCATCACACAATGTTTGAAATGCTCGGCAACTGGTCGTTCGGCGACTATTTCAAAAAAGAGGCGATCGACTGGGCTTGGGAATATCTTGTCGATGTTTTAAAATTGAATCCGGAAAATTTGTATGCCACAGTATTTGAGGGTTCGGAATCTGAAGGGTTAAGCAGAGATGACGAAGCAGCTTCATTCTGGGAAAAACATCTCCCGGCCGACCACATAATAAACGGCAACAAGCACGACAACTTCTGGGAAATGGGCGATACAGGGCCTTGCGGACCTTGCTCGGAAATCCATATTGACCTTCGCAGTGAAGAGGAAAAAGCAACCATTCCGGGACGCGATCTGGTAAATCATGACCATCCGCAAGTTATCGAAATCTGGAACCTCGTGTTCATGCAGTATAACCGCAAAGCAGACGGTTCTCTTGAACCACTGCCGGCAAAAGTAATCGATACCGGAATGGGATTTGAACGTCTATGCATGGCATTACAGGGTAAAAAATCAAACTATGACACTGACGTATTCACTCCTCTTATCAACAAAATAGCATCACTTTCCGGAAAGCGGTATGGTGATGATAAAAAAGTAGACATCGCAATGCGCGTGATCGCCGACCATGTGCGCACAATCTCATTCTCTATCGCCGATTCACAACTTCCGGGCAATGCGAAAGCCGGATATGTCATCCGTCGTATATTGAGACGCGCAGTACGTTATTCCTACACTTTCCTTGATCAGAAACAAGCTTTCATGTATCGACTCGTCGACACATTGATCGAAAGCATGGGAGAAGCTTATCCGGAACTGCCAAAACAACGCGAACTAATCATGCGAGTAATCAAAGAGGAAGAAGACGCTTTCCTTCGTACCCTTGACAACGGCATCCGTATGCTCGACAGCGCGATCGCATCAGCCAAAGCACAAGGAAAAGACAGTATATCCGGAAAAGAGGCTTTTGTGTTATATGACACTTACGGATTCCCTCTTGATCTTACAAAGCTTATCCTTAAAGAAAACGGAATGACTCTTGACAATGCTGAATTTGACAAGGAAATGGCCGCACAGAAAGCACGGGCTCGCAATGCCGCCGCAGTAGAAACAGGAGACTGGGTAGTCGTTCGAGAAGGAGAACAGCAATTCGTCGGTTATGACACTACATCCACGCCAACCAACATTCTGCGTTATCGTAAAGTAAAACAGAAGAATAACGAATATTATCAAATTGTCTTGTCATCAACCCCGTTTTACGCAGAGATGGGAGGACAGGTAGGTGACCGAGGAACTCTTACCGCCGAAGAGGATGTCGTTGAAATTTATGACACCAAGCGTGAAAACGGAATGGGAGTACATCTGACAAAACGACTCCCTAAAAACATTGAAGCCACATTTGAGGCGGCTGTTGATAAAGAAGCACGTATGGCTACCTCATGCAATCATACGGCAACACATTTATTACATGAAGCACTTCGGGAAGTGCTTGGAACCCATGTCGAACAACGTGGTTCTTTCGTATCGCCTGATGTATTGCGTTTTGACTTTTCGCATTTCCAAAAATTGACTCCCGAAGAAATCAAAGCTGTCGAACATCTTGCCAACGAACGTGTCCGTCAAGCCATAGTCCGTGATGAAGCCCGTAATGTACCAATTGAAAAAGCCAGAGAAATGGGGGCGATGGCTCTGTTTGGAGAGAAATACGGCGATGAAGTACGCGTCATACGTTACGGCAACTCTGTCGAATTATGCGGTGGCACCCATGTTGACAACACCGGCAATATCGGTATTATCAAAATTATTTCAGAGAGCAGCATCGCAGCCGGAATACGCCGTATAGAAGCGATTACCGGAAAACGTGTAGAGATAGCAATCGAACAAATGCAAAATACATTGCATGAAATAGGAGCCATGTTCAATAACTCGCCAAATCTTGTTCAAGCACTACGCAAATCAATAGAAGAGAACGCAGAACTTAAGCGTCAGGCCGAAGAGTATTTCAATGAAAAGGTGAGCACCACAACCAACCAGCTTCTCAATAAGGCATATGAGACTCACGGCATAAAGGTCGTTGAGTTCCATGGTCTCGCATTGCCTGAGATGGTTAAAAACGTTGCATTTAATGTTCGTTCAAAATCGCCTGAACATACAATATTCATCGGCGCGACATTTGATCCGACAGGCAAACCTCTCCTAACCATAATGCTTACAGAGGATCTTACTAAAGACGGAATGAACGCATCCGTTACAGTCAGAGAAGCGGCCAAACTTATCCAAGGAGGAGGAGGAGGTCAACCAGGGTTTGCCCAAGCCGGTGGAAAAAATAACGAAGGGCTTACTCAAGCATATGAAAACATTCGAGCCACTTTGGGGTTATAATTAAATGAACAGAATCTCAATCTTTATAATTGCAATGGTCGGTACAATTGTACCGACCATTGTGTCTTGTACAAAGACTGATACTAT
This sequence comes from uncultured Muribaculum sp., assembly GCA_964651105.1. Classification (GTDB taxonomy): domain Bacteria; phylum Bacteroidota; class Bacteroidia; order Bacteroidales; family Muribaculaceae; genus Muribaculum. Next base: position 9,086 of record CAZYXN010000099.1, read on the forward strand.
TAAATCCCCAGAATATTTGACATCATGGCAACCTGATATCCTGCGAGACGGCTATGAGATGCGTTATGTGTCGCAAGAAAATGATTATAGCGGAGCGATACGCTCGACAATCATACGTAAACGAAGCGAGTGCGGGAAAAACAGAGGCATCCTATATGTCCATGGATTCAATGACTATTTTTTCCAAGCGGAAATGGGAGACCGCTTTGTCGATTCCTGCTATAACTTTTATGCGGTGGATTTGAGAAAATACGGACGTTCGATTATTCCCGGCCAAAAATTATTTCAAGTACGCGACATAAAGGAATATTTTCCCGATATCGATTCTGCTTTGGTTCAGATGAACCGAGACGGAATCGACGAGGTCATCCTTATGGGACATTCCACGGGAGGACTATCTACGTCCTTGTTTATGAATTATGAACCTGACACTATTGTAAAAGCATTAATTTTTATTGCTGTCCGATAAAACTCAGATAGCGCAATAAAGTATGGCTCGAACGC
>CAZYXN010000100.1:0-9545 GCA_964651105.1 uncultured Muribaculum sp.
ACTGTTTGTTATAACCGATAAATCTTAGCCATTTTTTTGTGTGCTTTGTGATATTATTTTAACATAATAGATGTAAAAATCAATAGGGATGTCGAGAAAGTTTAATGCATCAATGGTAATGCGATAGTGATTTGCAGATTTTTTACAAACCGATATTGCATTTGCGCCGAGCGTATGTTATTATTAAATAAGTTATCGAGTACTTGGCTAAATTAAACGAAGTCAGTCATATTGATGGCGAACCTTCAATATGACTGTTGATAATAGCTTTTATGAGAGGAAAAGCAATGAGCGATCAAACGGTAATTAATCCCAATATCAATGCAACATTAATTAATACCGATCTCGGGCAGGTTACTGCCATCAACCATAGTTTTGCCGTTGAACGGGGAAACAAGTTGGAAATCGGATCAATTCTTGATGGGAAATATCAAATAGTCAAGCAATTGAGCTTCGCAACAGGGGAAGCCGATCTCTATGTATGTAAACGGGATAATAAAGAATATGTTGTAAAAATTTATAGAAGACAGCGCGCTGTTAAACCTGAAGTTATTTCGGCGTTGAAGTCAATCGAATCTCCTTATATTGCGCCGTTGTATGATACAGGTGAATATGACGGATTGCCGTTTGAGGTATTGCCTTATTATAAAAACGGCAGTTTGCAGGGGAGAAAGTTTTCACTCGATGAACTGAAAACGGTCATCATCCCTTGCGTTAATGAGGCGTTGCATGTCTTGCATACTCACGATATAATTCATAAGGATTTGAAACCATCCAATATTATGCTTTTGGATGATAATAAGAGCGTGGCAATAATCGACTTCGGAATAAGTTCTGTTGTTGAACAAGGAAATACTGTTCTAGTAACTAAAACAGGGATGACGCCGGAGTATTCTGCGCCTGAAACGTTTAGAAATCTTTTTTTGGAAGAGTCGGATTACTATTCTTTCGGAATTACTTTGTATGAATTGTATTGCGGATATACTCCGTACAAAAATATGAATGCCGAAGAGATTGCACGTTTTACCGCCGTGCAACGTATCCCTTTTCCGAAGGACATGCCACAAGAGTTGCAAGATCTAATCTCGGCAGTCACCTATTTTGATATTACTAACAGAAGCAAGAAGGAAAACCCGAATCGTCGTTGGACATATGTAGAAGTCCGGAATTGGTGTAAAGGCCAAAAGCAAGCCATTCCGGGTGAAGGCGGAGGTGCATCTGCGAGGAATGAGATGCCTATATATACTTTTTGGGGGAAAGAGTACTCGGACATTCATTCTTTGGTTATAGCGCTCGCAATCAATTGGAATTCCGGAAAAAAACAGCTTTATCGTGGCTTGATGTCCGCATTCTTCAAAAATTTCAATCCGGAAATTGCCGGCTATTGTATGGATGCAGAGGAAGCGTCGATCCGTGCCACAGGGCAAGAAGATGTTATTTTTAGGAACTTGCTGTATAAAATCTGTCCCGAGCTCAACGGCTTTTACTGGATGGGACAATATTACGAATCTCTCACGGTTCTGGGACGAGATATGCTTGAAAGGCTACGGAAAGGGGATGAGTCAAACTGTGCATACTGGGACAGTATTTTGAGCAATAAGCTACTTACAAATTATTTGACAACAGCAAAATCCCCAAATGCCAGATTGTTTGCAATCACTTCGGCACTTGAAACTGCCCACAGGTTGGCAATGGGCAACAAAAGGGATAGATTAATGAATTATTATATGATGGCATTTTTGCTTTCGGGGCAGAAGGTTTTAAAGATCGGAGATATGCAATTCAGTAACATTTCCGAACTTACGACATACCTTAAAAGCCTTCTTGATTCTTCTTACGATGAATTTGAAGATTTTTGCCATTTGTTGATTGACTGCGATGATATATTGGATGCTCAATTTGAAACATGGTTAATTGCATTAGGAAAACAAAAAGAACTAGATTCATGGCGAACCGGCTTGGTTAATCAATCGAGATAAGTAAGACGGCAAGTGTCATTCGGCGGTAGTTTGTCGAGTCAAGTCATCGCGTCATCGTGTGACTCGAGATAAAAATTACAGTACGAGATGAAATTGTAATACAAAAAGTTACACGGGAGGTGATGGCATGGTATTGGCTTTAGTAATAATATTTTTCGTTATTGTTTTGATTATTGGGGTGTACAAGGTTTGCAAGGAAAGGCGCGAAGAAGCGGAGAAAGAACGTGTTGCCGAAGCAACTCGTAAAGTGAATGCTTTAATCAAGAAGTACACCATGATGAGCATAAATGACAATAGGAATGAAGTGCAGTTTCCGATTGCTCCGGAACTTGTTAACAAAGAGGTTGTATTTACGGTAAACTCATATAAAGAAAACACGGCGGCAATTTATGATAGGTACTTAGCTATTACAAATGAGGTCAAAAGCATATTGGATAGGGGAGCTGCCTCCGTGAATGCAAAATATGCTTACTTAACTGCCAATGAGGACAAGCTTAAACGACTAAAAACTGAAGGAGAATCTTGTCTTGCGCGTCTTGCATCGTATAAAATCGAAATGTTGAACGAAGACCAAGACCTTTTGTTTGAGATGAAGCTTGCATTCGGTTATCTTCTAAACAGTTTAAAGAGCAATTCCGAGTCATTAACCGTCAAAAAGTTTATTACGTCCGACAAGCCAAGTGATTTGGCGTTGTTCGAATATGAAAACGATCCCGTGATTTTGTTGTGGGAACATTATTATTTCTGCTTGTTCAGCAATGTAATTCTCGTTTTTGATGAACAGGGTGCTTTCGCCACGGCCATTGATCCGTCTGCATTAAAAATAATGATAGAACGTAAAATAATACCGATTTCAGTGATTAACGGAATTGTAGAAACGAATCAATATATTGCAGATGATTCCAAGTGCATTTCTCAAGGAAGTACGAAATCTACATGGCGATACACGCGTCGAGACGGATCTCCCGACCGTCGGTATAGTTTTAATCCACGACTTGAATATAGAACCGATACCTATGAATATGTGATAGTTGAGTTCATTTTGGAAGATAGAAAAGTAGCGTTTTCTGCAAGTTCGGAAGCAATAGCCGATGCTTTTGAAAAAGTTATTCCTAATTATTCGCGTAAATGTAATAATCGTCATAATCCGACCCCCGAGTTTTTAATGCTTTTAAGACAGCTTGAAGGCGAAAATAGTACGCAGGTCGAAAGTATGATTCAAGCGTGTGACGCTCGGTCTGATACCAAGCATTATTTTTGCAAGTTGATCGGTGAAGATAATGCTCCGATCGAAAGTGGTGCGCAAGCAGGCAATGCCAGATCGAGCGCAAACGGTTATTCTTGTAAATTGATAGCGTCTTAACGTAAAACGGAGGATATCAATGTCAGGACCCAAAACATCGAGATACACCTTAACAATAGAACAGCGCAGAATGCTTGCTGTGCAAAGGGACATCGAACTACGAAAAGCAGTCGCTACAGAAAATATAAAAAGGAATCAAAAGAGGCTTTTACAAATCAGCGAGAAGCTCGGTTCTGAAAAACCAATTGCCCGTGAACTGAATTCAGCGGTCGGTAGTGTTAATAGCATATCCGCTCTTTTTAAAGAGTTAGATTCGCGAATCGCACAAATTGACATACTGATACGCGATACAAATTTTGATGATGTAAACTCGGTCGAAAGGACTTCCGATACCATTAGTACGTACTGCGAAGAAGCAGAGAAGATCGAGTCAAGGATTCGTACTGTTTTTTCTGCAAATGAGCATATTCGGCGAGCTACGCTTAGACAAACAACAGATGCGGAAATAGCTACATCTTTTGCAGAAATAAAGGAAATCAAGGTAAGCAAAATCGATTCGTTGCGCAACAAAACCACACAACGATTAGAACAGATACGGAAGATAGATTTTCTCCCCCATGCGTACAAGAGTGAAATCAATGGTGCGATTGCTAAATTGGGCGAAATTACAGATGATATTTTTCTAAAAAACTTCGTTGCCGTGAGCGTCAATCCCCTTATAAAGCAAGCGAATCGATATATAACGGAATACCTCGAATGTAAAGCTGAATTCGATAGGCTGTATGCCGAATATACGACCCTATGCAAACTTTATTATTATGTTGTGCAGGAATACGAATGTTCTCGTACTTCCATTCAAATACTCAAAGCCGAGATTGAGAGAATTAAAAAATCCGTAGCAGAGGACGACGAGCAATCTTATATTAGTGATTGCATAGACGAGGTTATGGTTGAGATGGGATACTCCGTACTTGGTTATCGTGAAGTTACTAAGCGTAACGGAAGGAGATTTAGAAATGAGTTATATGCCTATGGCGATGGTATGGCAGTAAATGTAACTTACTCTTCGGATGGAAAAATTGCGATGGAACTTGGCGGAACCGATACAAGCGATCGCGTTCCCACCGGGCCGGAGACAGATATGCTCTGTGGCGCGATGGAGCAGTTTTGTGATGATTTTAATGAAATCGAAAATAAACTTATGGCAAAAGGTGTTGTACTTGCAGATCGTATTTCTCTTCTGCCTCCCGACGCGGAATGCGCGCAGATTATAAACACGTCCGATTACTGTATGGAGACGAAAACTGCCTCCATAAGAGTAAAGAAGAAACGCAAACATATCACCGAACAAAAAACTTTAAAGAGGAAGAAATAATAAATGTCGAAGTATAAGATATGTCCGTTCTGCCATTCAAAAAACGAGCCAACGCTTTTAGAGTGCCATAACTGTGAGGCAGATTTGACTCGCGTGAATATTACTGATGAAGAAACCGAGAAGATGTTGGAAGAAAACGCCGTTGCAACACTCGATTTATCTAAACAAACAACGATGATTAGAGTGTGCGATTGCGGAGCACATAATCCTGCGAATGCAAGAAAATGCCAAGCATGCGGAGAAGATATCTCTGACATAATCCCAATACAAGACGATGCTCGGGCAAATAATGTTGAAGAAAAAGCTCTTGTTTACATTTTAAGTAGTCTTGACGGGAAGTATTCTTATAAGGTTTCGGAGCATGAAACCATGATAGGCAGAGAAAACATGATGAGCGATTACTTAGGCTCCAAAAGTTATGTGAGCCGTGCTCATGCCAAGTTGACTATAAAAGACGGAAAATTCTACATAGAAAATCTCAGCAGAACGAATTTTACCTATTTGAATAATAAAAAGATTGTTGCAAAGACCGAACTGAAAAATGGCGATGAACTGGGACTTGGCGGAACAAATATCAACGGAAAGTTTCAAGTTGAAGCAGCTTATTTTATAGTGAGGATTGACAAATGTATGTAGCAAGAGTCCTATATCCGATTGAAGTTTTGGGCCCCGGAAAAAGAGTCGGGATATGGTTTTGCGGTTGTCCGAGAAGATGTAAGGGCTGTAGCAATCCTGAGCTGTGGGAATTCCGGGATAGATATTTTACCTCGCCACAACTGGTATATGAACTTGTTTTGAAAATTGCAGAACATCATACAATTGACGGTTTTACATTGACCGGCGGAGAGCCTCTGTACCAGGCGGATGAATTGCAACTTTTGATTACGCTTCTTAAAAATATTTCAGATGACATTCTTGTTTATACGGGATATTCGATTGATGAACTTAACGAGAAGCAACTTGAAGGCATTTCGGTTCTTATTGACGGTGAATATGTCGAAGAACGGAATACCGATTGCGTTTTACGAGGATCGGATAACCAAAAAATCCATATTCTCGATTGCACACTACAAAAGAAATACTATGATTATTTGCAAACAGCAAAGAATCTGATACAGAATTTTATGACTTCCGACGGTGTGATATCCGTCGGTATACATAAGCCCGACTTTATTAATAAACCATACAAAGTAATGTCAAGAAAGGAGTTAGCATGAGCGATTACATATCAAAATGGCATAAGGAGCTAGGCATTTTCTCCAAAATAAAACCACTCATCATTTTGGAAGGCAATGTTCTTGATTCCTACCAATATCCGGAAGAAGGGAGTACTCCGAAGGGGAGTATTTTGCGCCTGCCCGAATACTTGCACTTTTATTTCAAAGACGCGGGATATCAAAACATTGTATTCTACGACAGCCTTCGAGGCTTTTATAATACATGCGAAGAAGGATACCTTGATAAGTTTGCACGACTGGTTGAATGTTCCGTATCTAACGGATATATAAAGTCGGAGTTCAGAGGGTGCGGCAAAAACGATGTGGCAGTAAATGTTGTCAGAAGAGCGTTAGCTCAAAACAAAGAAGCAACAGTTATCGTTATGGATTTTGCGTCCCGATATATTATTGCGCCTGATAACATGGAACAGAGTGAAGTCGATAGTTTTACCGTACTGCTTCAGGCTTCACTCGAAGCGAAAGATGTGCGTACCGAGAGTAACGGCGTCATCAAAAACCTCTTGGTTCTAATTGCAAATAAAGCTAACGATATTCCTGCTTGGTTTTACTTACAGAACCCGAATGTAAAGATGATAACACTTTCTTTCCCTGCAAAGGAAGAGAGAGAAGCGCTTGTCAAAAGTTCTAATTTCCCCAGTTTTTTTGCCGGTGAAGTTTATATGCAGGATCGCGTTTATTACAACGAGCATCCGGATGAACTCGAAAAAATACAAGATAAGTTTGTTGCACGAACAGAAGGATTTAGTTTTACGGAAATAAACGGACTTCGAAGACTTTGTAAAAACGAAAAGATCAGAATGCGGAATCTATGCGATGTCATCGATCTCTACAAGTACGGTATTCGCGAGAATCCGTGGAATAACCTAGACTTTGCAGACATCCGTAATGCTAAAGCTAATTTCGAAAATCGCGTTAAAGGGCAGGATTACGCAATTACAAAGACTTTGGATGTAATCAAAAGAGCTATTACCGGGATGTCGGGATTGCAAGGCTCGTCTCACACCAGACCAAAGGGCGTCTTGTTTTTTGCCGGACCTACGGGCACGGGTAAAACGGAAACTGCCAAAACGCTTGCCGAGATACTCTTTGGTGACGAGAGCTGTTGTAAACGGTTTGATATGAGTGAATACAGTCAAAGCCATAGCGATCAGAAATTGCTTGGTGCGCCTCCCGGATATGTCGGTTATGAAGCCGGGGGTCAGCTTACGAACGCCGTGAAGAAAAACCCGTTCTCCATTCTTTTGTTTGATGAAATCGAAAAAGCGCATCCTTCCGTTCTGGACAAGTTTCTTCAGATACTTGAAGACGGACGAATGACGGACGGGCAAGGAAATACCGTGTATTTTACAGAGACAATCATCATTTTCACAAGCAATCTAGGCATTTATACAATAAATGCTAATGGTCAGCGAGAAGCAAATGTAACAAGTGATATGTCATATCCGGAGATGTCGATGCGCATTAGAAAAGCAATCGAAGAGCATTTCAAGCTTCAGCTTGGTCGCCCTGAACTTCTTAACAGAATCGGTGAAAACATCGTTGTATTTGATTACATTCGTCCGGATGTCGCGAAACTCATACTGGAGTCTCAGATTAATAAAATTGTCAAAAATCTGGCGGTCGAAAAGCACATAACGCTGACTGTTTCCGATGACGCGATGAGCATTTTGAGTGAGCAGGCACTCAATAATTTAGAAAATGGCGGTAGGGGCATTGGCAATGTTGTTGAAAACCTTTTAATTAATCCGCTATCTCGGTATTTGTTCGATAACAAAATTTTCGACAATGCAACAATAACAATAGAGAATATCGATACGACGGTTCCGCCATCGTTAATTTGCACAAAGGAGTAAAATATGAACATTATAGCAATTACTCAAAAAGGGCTAAATAAAATTGAAAATGAAGATAGAATAGTCATTGGAAAAAATATTATAGCCGAAGGTGCTTTTAAGACGCAGCTTGCAAATGGCATTATAGCGGTTGCGGATGGTGTCGGAGGAAATAATGCCGGTGCCGTAGCCTCAGACTACGTCGCAAAGCGCATTTCCACACTGGATGACGTTTCCGAAAGTGAATTCAAGCGAATCAATGAAGAGTTGCTATTGTTTGCGTCAAGGAACCCGAATTGTGAGAAGATGGCAACGACTCTTTCCGGTGTCGCATATCTGAATGGCGTTTTACAAGTATTCAATATCGGAAATACTCGCGTATATTTGTTGCAAGGGGGAAAATATCTTAAACAACTGACAACAGATGATACCACACTGAATTATCTTCTTGCGACAGGGCAACTTTCTTATGAAGAAGTAGAATCATTTGATAGGAAAAACGAGATTACTGCTTGCTTCGGCGGAGGCGGAGCACATCTTTTTAAGATTAAATGTAGTACCATCGATTCCATTTTATCTTCTTTGATAATTACTTCCGATGGTATTCATGATTATATCTCTGTTGATTTAATGGAAGATATTATTGCAAATAACGGCTTAACCGTTACTGCATGCGAAGCGATGATTATTGAGGCTCGCAAGGCAGGTTCAAAGGACGATGCAAGCATCATCATAGGAGAAATATAAATGGGACTTAGGTTTAAAAAAAGCATTTCACTTTTTCCGGGAGTTAAACTGAATTTTGGAACAACTGGCATGTCTGTAAGTACCGGAGTACGGGGCTTTAGAAAAACTTTTCATACAAGTGGCAAGGTTACAACAAGCGTTGGTATACCCGGAACCGGGTTATACTATGTCGACACGAAGAACACAAAAAAGAAGTCTGACAAAAGAGTTTCACAGATTCAGACCGGCAGTTCGTTGAATGAAGTCTCCGATAGCGCATCTTATAATGGTGCGTTGGGAACATATTCCGTCCCCAATAATGAAATATCTCGTGTGTCACATACACAGAGTGATCGAGCCGGACATCCGGATATAAATAACAGCGAGTCTGACACGGTTCAGCTTGACATAACGGCATTAAAATCGATTCATAAATCAAGCGATGATTCTATTGATTGGACTGCGGTTTTGGTTTCACCGTTACCGCCGGATGAAACCTATAATCAGGATATGTGGAAGTATTACCATTCTATGGCTTCAAAAGTCTTGTCGGGTGAAATCGATGCCTATTTGCAGTTGATTTATGAAGTCAATCCGCTCGACGATCTATTGATATATGGCAGTAATTTCGAATTCGGGACCGATGACCCAAGAAGGATTGAGGTTGAGTTCACTGTAAATGAATGTGCGTTAAACGTAGCAAAACATCAGTTGGGTGTAGCGGGGTACAATAATCTTTTGCAAGACTATATTTGCAGTGTGTGCATTCGAATTGCACGTGATATGTTTGCACTTTTGCCGATAGAGCATGTCATCGTCCATGCTGTGCTAAATGGCAACACTGTGGTCTCTGTAGATTTTGATCGAGGCAATCTGTCTAAAGTCAAGTTCGGTTACATCGATCCTTCGAATACGCTGTTATTGTTTAACCATCACATGGATTATAGCGATATGTCGGGTTTCGAGCCTGTCACCAATCTCGAATAATTTTGACCGGTCGCACATCGGTTATAACGCCACGGGTTATTTTCGCATATAATATCGGCATTGACGATAGTTTTTGTATTTGGTATAATGTTTGTATGAAAGCGA
>CAZYXN010000101.1:0-9523 GCA_964651105.1 uncultured Muribaculum sp.
CATTGATTTGAATCTGATGGATCCAAGTCCTGAATTGTGCAAAATGGTGTTGTTGAAACGCCCCATCATTACTGACCAGGAGCTTGATATTCTGTGCAATCTCAGATACAAAGGATTCAATACTCGTAAACTGGCGATGACGTTTACTGTTGCCGATGGCGCCAAAGGGCTTGAAGGCGGCGTGGAACGTCTGTGTCTTGAAGCTGAAAAGGCAGTCGATGAAGGATGCAATTATATCGTATTGAGCGACCGTGGAGTGGACAAGGATAATGCTCCTATTCCGGCTCTTTTGGCGACATCTGCGGTACATCATCACCTCATTGACAAGAAGAAACGATTACAGACAGCGCTTGTTATCGAGACAGGTGACGCTCGTGAGGTTATGCACTTTGCGCTTTTATCGGGATATGGAGCGAGCGCTATCAATCCTTATCTTGCATTTGCAGTCATAAACGATCTTGTCGAGAAAAAAGAGATTCAGCTCGATTCTCATACAGCTCAGAAAAATTATATCAAGGCTATTGACAAAGGTCTGTTGAAAGTGATGTCAAAAATGGGTATCTCAACAATAACAAGCTACAAAGGCGCCCAATTGTTTGAGGCTATCGGTATTTCCGATGACATGGTCAAGAAATATTTCGGACATACTGTCAGCAAAATATCAGGGATTGACATCGATGATTTGAGCAAAGATATATTGCGTTCCCATGCAGAAGCCTACTCCGTTGAGTTTGCTGAAGATATGCCGTTGAGACATCTGGGGCAATATTCATTCCGTAAAGACGGGGAGTCACATGCATGGACTCCCGAGGCAATAGCTACATTGCAGCTTGCCACACGCATGGGGAGCTACAAGAAATTCAAAGAATTTACATCTATTGTCGACAATAAGCCCGAACCTATTTTCATCAGGGATTTTCTCGATTTCAAGATTTCCAATCCTATTCCGGTTGAGGAAGTGGAATCAGATGAAACAATAATGAGACGCTTCGTCACAGGGGCGATGTCATTTGGTTCTATCAGCCGAGAGGCCCATGAAGCTCTTGGTATTGCGATGAATGCGATAGGAGCCAGGAGTAACACCGGAGAGGGTGGCGAGGATTCCGAACGTTTCAAGGTCAGAGCCGATGGTTCGTCAGCTCGGTCTGCAATAAAGCAGGTTGCTTCCGGCCGTTTCGGCGTTACTGCTGAATATCTTGTAAATGCCGATGAGATTCAGATTAAGGTGGCGCAGGGGGCTAAACCGGGAGAGGGTGGACAGCTTCCCGGATTTAAAGTAGATAAAATTATTGCCAAAACCCGTCATTCTATTCCCGGCATATCATTGATTTCTCCGCCTCCGCATCATGATATTTATTCAATTGAGGATCTTGCTCAGCTCATTTTCGATTTGAAAAATGTAAATCCCGATGCGAAGGTAAGCGTGAAGCTTGTTTCGGAGAGTGGTGTAGGAACTATCGCTGCCGGTGTTGCGAAAGCGAAAAGCGACTTGATTACAATCAGCGGCAGTGACGGAGGTACCGGTGCCTCTCCTGCAAGTTCAATCCGTTATGCCGGATTGCCTGTGGAAATAGGATTGGCTGAGACTCAGCAGACATTGGTGCTGAATAATCTGCGCGGTCAGGTGAAACTTCAGGCCGACGGACAGCTTAAAACGGCGCGTGACGTGATCATAATGGCAATGCTTGGCGCTGAAGAATACGGGTTTGCGACCAGCGCTTTGATTGTGCTTGGATGTGTGATGATGCGTAAATGTCATTTGAATACTTGCCCCGTCGGTGTCGCTACTCAGAATGAGGAATTGAGAAAACGTTTTGTCGGGCGTTCTGAATATGTCGTGAACTTTTTCCGTTTCCTTGCGCGTGAGATACGTGAGACACTTGCCGGAATGGGAGTTAGAAAGCTTGATGATATTATCGGCAGGGCTGATTTGCTGAAAGTAAAGGAAAATCATGCCTCTCATAAGACATCCCATTTGGATTTCTCAAGGATACTATATATGCCTGACGAAGCTAAAACCAATGCGATTATCAATGTCACAATGCAAAAGCACGATATTGACAATGTGCTTGACCGTCAGATTATAAGCCGGGCATATCCTGCAATTGAAAGCAGGATGCCTGTTGAACTTGAGTTCCCCATCAACAATACCGATCGTTCAGTCGGGGCTATGCTTTCCGGTATTGTGGCTAAAAAATATGGAAATGACGGTCTCCCCGATGATACTATATTATGTACGTTCAAGGGTTCTGCGGGACAGAGTTTTGGTGCGTTCCTTGCTCATGGTATTTCATTCCGTCTTGACGGCGATGCTAATGACTATGTCGGCAAAGGACTTTCAGGCGGCAAGATTGTAATTGTGCCTCCGGCTGGAACAACCTACGCTCCTCAGGATAACATTATCGCCGGCAATACTCTCTTATATGGAGCGACTTCTGGGGAAATCTATATAAACGGACGCGTTGGCGAGCGTTTCTGTGTCCGAAATTCTGGTGCTGTTGCTGTTGTGGAAGGCGTTGGCGACCATTGTTGCGAATATATGACAGGCGGTCGCACAGTTGTTCTTGGCCCCACAGGCCGTAATTTTGCCGCAGGTATGAGCGGCGGAATTGCCTATGTATGGAATCCGGATAGGGATTTTGACTATTTCTGCAACATGGAAATGGTGGAACTCTCTTTGATTGAGGATATGGCCGACAATCGGGAGCTGTACAGGTTGATTGGCAATCATTATAAGCACACTCACAGTCCGCTTGCAGGCCGGATGCTTGACAATTGGCAGGAGTATGTGGAGCAGTTCATCAAAGTCATACCTTTTGAATATAAAAAAGTGCTTCATGATGAAAAGATGGCCAAATTGCAGCAGAAGATTGCAAGTGTGGAGAGAGATTGAAATCAGAAGTGAAATCGCTAAATTGTAAATAATGGGAAATCCGAAAGCGTTTTTAACTATAGGTCGTAAAGAAGCCGGATATCGTCCGGTGAGTGACCGAATCAAAGATTACGGAGAGGTGGAACAGACTCTCAACCAGGAGGATAGAAGGCTCCAGGCATCACGTTGTATGGAATGCGGAGTTCCTTTCTGTCATTGGAGTTGTCCCCTTGGCAACCGACAGCCTGAATGGCAGGACAGATTGTATAAGAATGATATAAAGGGAGCATATGTATTGCTTACGCAGACTGATGATTTTCCCGAATTTACCGGTCGTGTTTGTCCTGCTTTGTGTGAAAAGGGTTGCGTGCTTAACAAGCAGCATGAGCCTGTCACGATTAGGGAAAACGAAGCCGCCATTGTGGAGCGTGCCTTCAATGAAGGATGTGTGTCGCCGAGAATCCCGAAAATTCGTACCGGGAAAAATGTTGCGGTAATCGGTTCTGGCCCTGCCGGACTGGCTGCGGCCAATCAGTTGAATCAAAAGGGGCATTCTGTTGTCGTTTTTGAAAAGAATGAGGCCGTTGGCGGTCTGCTTCGTTTCGGCATTCCCGATTTCAAATTGAACAAGAGTGTTATTGATCGGCGTATAAGCCTGATGAAGGACGAGGGGATTGAATTCAAGACAGGCATAAACGTTGGCGTTGATGTGACGGTCGATGATATTCTTAAACAATATGATGCAGTTTGTGTGGCTATTGGAGCGGAAGTGCCTCGCGATTTAAAAGTGGAAGGCCGTGGGCTTTCGGGAGTGCATTTCGCTCTTGAGCTTTTGCAACAGCAGAATCGCGTAAACGCCGGTGCTGATTATGATGCTGCCACGCGCATTTCTGCCAAAGGAAAGCATGTTCTGGTAATTGGCGGCGGTGACACCGGTAGTGATTGTGTTGGAACCGCCAATCGTCAGGGTGCTCTTTCTGTGACGCAGATTGAGATTATGCCTAAGCCTCCGGTTGGTGATAACCCTGAGACACCTTGGCCTTATTGGCCGGTTGTACTCAAAACTTCAAGTTCTCACATTGAGGGTTGTGAGCGTCGTTGGTTGCTTGACACACGTAAGTTTATCGGCAAAGACGGCAAGGTCGATGAAGTTGAAGTTGAGGGTGTGGAATGGGAAAAGGATTCGGAAACCGGGCGCATGAATCTGAAACATACAGGAGTGGTGGAGAAAATACCTGCGCAGCTGGTATTGCTTGCCATGGGTTTTACAAATCCGAAAGCTGAAGGATTGCTTGAATGTCTTGGCGTTGAGAAAGATGCCAGAGGAAATGTCAAAGTTAATGACAAGCAGCAGACAAGCGTTGAAAAGGTATTTGCTGCCGGTGATGCTTCGACCGGAGCTTCGTTGGTTGTGCGTTGTATCGCTTCCGGACGGAAAGCGGCTAAAGGGATAGATGATTATCTTAGAACCAAATAATGGAACAGTTAAAACATGAATGCGGCGTAGCGATGATACGTCTGCTTAAACCTCTTGAGTATTATAGGAAGAAATACGGTACCTATCTTTATGGCCTGAACAAACTGTATCTTCTGATGGAGAAACAGCATAATCGCGGACAGGAAGGTGCCGGCGCCGGAGTGATAAAAATGAATGCTCCGGCAGGTCATGAATACGTGTTTCGTGAGAGAGCGTTAGGCCCCAATGCTATTCAGGAAATTTTTTCTAACATTAATATGCAGATTGACAAGGCGCATTTAAATGACAAAAATGCAGAATGGATTGACGCATATGCTCCGTTTATTGGAGAGGTTTACATGGGACACCTTAGATATTCGACAACTGGACGTAGCGGTATTAGCTACGTCCATCCTTTTTTAAGGAGGAATAACTGGTGTTCGAGAACATTGATGTTATGTGGAAATTTCAACATGACCAACGTCGACGAGATATTCAAATCAGTGGTCGACAAAGGGCAGCATCCGCGTATTTATTCCGATACCGTGATCATTCTTGAACAGCTTGGTTATGCTCTTGATAAGGAGAACAATCGGTTGTATCATGAATATTCTGAGCGCGGACTGGATGGGATTGAGCGGGCCAAGGCGATTGAGAATCATATTGATTTGGTTCCCGTACTCGGTTCTGCGGCTCCAAGTTGGGATGGAGGATATGTGATATGCGGAGCTGTAGGTTCAGGAGATATGTGGGCGTTGCGTGACCCTCACGGTATTCGTCCCGCATTCTATTATTATGATGACGAGATAGTTGTCGTAGCGTCTGAGCGTCCTGTTATTCAGACTGTAATGAACGTGGCGCGGAAGGATGTCCGTGAATTGATGCCTGGCAATGCTGTTATAGTCAACAAGGCCGGGGATGTAAGTGTGAAAGAGATTCTTCCTCACGGTAAGAATGAGCGCTGCTCTTTTGAACGTATATATTTTTCGCGTGGAAGCGATGCCGATATATATCGTGAACGCAAGGTTCTTGGACGCAATCTTGCCGATAAAATCCTTGAAGGGATTGACTATGATTTGAACCATTCGGTATTTTCCTTTATTCCTAACACTGCCGAGGTTGCATTTATCGGTATGATTGAAGGTCTCGAGAAGTATCTTGATGCTTATAAGGCCGATAAAATTTATCAGGCCGGAGCCGAGGGGATGTTGTCTCCTGAGATTATACAGAATATAATGGCTCAGAAATTGCGCATTGAAAAACTTGCGATAAAGGATATAAAACTGCGCACATTTATTGCGGAAGGGGAATCGCGCAACGATTTGGCCGCCCATGTTTATGATGTTACATATGGCATAGTCAAAGACGGAAAAGATGCGGTTGTGGTTATTGACGATTCAATAGTCCGTGGCACCACTCTCAAGCAATCTATCATTAAGATGCTTGACCGTCTAAAACCGCGTAAAATAGTGGTAGTTAGCTCATCGCCTCAGGTGCGTTATCCTGATTATTATGGTATCGACATGTCGCGTATGGCCGAGTTCTGTGCTTTTCGTGCTGCTGTGGCCTTGTTGAAAGAACGTGGAATGGAGCACGTTCTTGATGAGGTATATAAAGATTGTCTGCGTCAGGAAGAGCTTCCGGCCGATAAGATTGTCAATTGTGTCAAGCGCATATACGAGCCGTTTAGCGATGAAGAGATTTCCGACAAGATAGCTCGTATGCTTACTCCTGAAGATTGTGGCACTGAGGTTAAAATAATTTATCAGACTATTGCAGGTTTGCATCGGGCTGTGCCCGATTGTCCTGGCGATTGGTATTTTTCCGGTAATTATCCTACCCCCGGAGGTGTGCGTCTGGTGAATAGGGCTTATATAAATTTTTACGAGGGAAATCATGACAAACGATAAAAATTGTCAATGGTGTGATACGTAATTGATTTTTTTTGTGTATGTTTGTGTTTAGTTTAATCGTATAACCTTATATAACCAATTAAGCTATGAATGAATCTTATCAAGGCAACAATTGTCCCCCTCAGCCCGACAATGTGTTTACTCCCGGACCGTCGGGAAAAAGCCGGGGTGTTGCGGCATTGCTTGCAATTTTTTTAGGTGGTCTTGGAATCCAGTATTTTTATTTGGGTAAAACTACCGGTGGCATAATTGCCATTATTCTGAGTATTGTGACTTGTGGTATCTTTGAGATAATTTGGCTTATCCAGGGTATCCTTATGTTTACGTTGACTCAGCCTGAGTTTGAAAACAAGTATGTTTACACTCCAAAGAGTTTTCCAATTTTCTAATAGTTTCTATAAAAAAATCCGGCTTGCTTTTGCATGCCGGATTTTTTTATTCTTTTTTTCAGAAATTAGCCGTATTGGATTGTTCCGTCTTCATTACGATACTGGTCAAAACTTTTTTCATATTGATCCATTGCGCGCAAACTCATACCCATGCTTGAGAAGCCGCCGTCATGATACAGGTTTTGCATGGTTACTTTCTTGGTAAGGTCGCTGAACATCACGATACAATAGTTGGCGCATTCGTCGGCGGTGGCATTTCCGAGAGGAGACATGCGATTGGCGAAATCCATCAGTGAGTCCATTCCTTTTACTCCGCTTCCTGCGGTTGTCGGAGTCGGCGATTGGGAAATTGTGTTGATGCGCACATTCTTCTCTCTTCCGTAAATGTAGCCGAAACTGCGGGCGATTGATTCAAGAAGCGCTTTTGCGTCTGCCATGTCATTGTATCCGAACATTGTGCGTTGAGCCGCGATATAGCTTAATGCCACAATACTTCCGTAATCGTTGATAGCGTCAAGTTTTTTAGCCGCTTGAATCATTTTATGAAATGAAATTGCGGAAATATCGAGTGTTTTGTTTAGTAAGTCGTAATCGATGTCATCATAAAGACGCTTCTTACGCACATTGGGTGACATCCCAATGGAATGAAGCACGAAATCTATTTTACCGCCAAGGATTTCCATAGATTTGGCGAAAACCATTTCAAGATCTTCAACATTTGTTGCGTCAGCCGGGATTACTTCCGCGTTAAGTTTTTCGCCGAGTTTGCTGACATCTCCCATTCTAACTGCAACGGGAGTGTTGGAAAGAGTGATAGTAGCACCTTCTTCAACGGCCTTTTCTGCCACTTTCCATGCGATACTTTTGTCGTTAAGCGCTCCGAATATAATACCGCGCTTGCCTTTCAATAAGTTGTAGCTCATTAAAAACTATTTTAATTCTGTAAATTCGGTGCAAAGGTAACGATTTCCAGTCAGATAAACAAATTACGCTGTCGTTGCTGCGGCATTGTAGGCTTCGGTTTATTTCTTCGGATATCCTTTTGTGAACACCAATATCGCTCCGTTTGCCCCTCTGGAACCGTATATTGGAGCCTCTTTCAGAACTTCGACGCGGTCCACGTCGTAGATGCTCACTCCGTCGAAATTGTCTACTACGATTCCGTCGACCACAAATAGGGGAGTTGACGATAGATAAATGCTTTTTTGTCCGCGTATTGTCACCTGATTTTCCGACCATGGCGTTCCCGAGCCGGTGATATTCATTCCTGCGACTTTTCCCTGCAATGCGCTTAGGATGTCATGTTTGCCGGTTCTGCGTAGATCGTCTCCGCTTATCCCGGCGCTTGATCCTGTGTATTCTCTTCGCTTTACCCATCCATAGCCGATACTTGCCATTTCTTCATCAGGAGATATTTGATACGTCCCTTGGTCGGCAAGGTATATTTTTAAGCCTTTGCTACCCTCCGCAGGTATGAGATATGGGGATTTCCGTTTTTTTATTTTAATCTTTAATGTATCGGTGGATTGAACATTCGTTAGTCCGAATTTCCCTTTTTTGTCAGTCTTGGCATATCTGTCAGGAGATGTCACATATATTTTTGCGTTTTTAATCGGCATTCCTGATGCGTCAAGCAAAAGTCCGTTGAATGGCTGGTCTTCGCTTAGGCACAGGGATGGTAACGCTATAAATGCTGATAGAAGTAACGGTTTCAGTTTCAACATGGTCTAAAATATTGGGTTTAGCATATACTTGTTTACAAAGATATTTAAACTTGTGAAATTACACAAAAAAAGCATTAAATTTGTGCTTTCATATATTATTGGGAGATGGCAGTTTCTATATCTACAAAATCGTTGACGATAGGTTATCGTGTGAGTGCCGGTGTAAGAGTCGTGGGGAATGGGATTAATCTTAGCCTTGAATCAGGAGAGCTTATCTGTCTTGTCGGGCCGAATGGTGCCGGCAAGTCTACTTTGATGAAAACTTTGTCGGGCTTTCTTCCGCCGCTTTCAGGAGAGATAATGATAGAAAATCTTCCGCTGATTTCCTATTCAAGCCTCGATTTGGCGAAGACAGTCAGCGTGGTTCTTACGGAGAGAGTTTCTGTGGAAAATATGACGGTAACCGACTTGGTCGGTCTTGGTCGGAGTCCCTATTCTGATTTTTGGGGTTCGCTTTCTGACAATGACAAGACTGTAGTTGAAGAGTCATTGGCTCTTGTAGGTATCTCTGGCCTTGCCGACAGAAATATAATTTCATTGTCCGACGGTGAACGACAGAAAGCGATGAT
Organism: uncultured Muribaculum sp.; assembly: GCA_964651105.1. Taxonomy (GTDB): domain Bacteria; phylum Bacteroidota; class Bacteroidia; order Bacteroidales; family Muribaculaceae; genus Muribaculum. The sequence continues at coordinate 8,924 of CAZYXN010000101.1, forward strand.
TGCAAAGGCTATTGCGCAAGAAACTCCTATAATAATACTCGATGAGCCTACCGCATTTCTCGATTATCCAAGCAAAGCTGAGATTATGAAGCTTTTGCAGGCATTGGCGAAAAATAAGAGTAAGACTGTTTTTCTATCCACTCATGATTTAGAGATTGCTCTGCAGATTGCCGATAAGCTTATCCTGATGGATAATGAGCATGGAGTGACAATTGGAAATACGGCTGATTTGATGGAGAACGGAACGTTAAATCTTTATTTTGACAGGGGATATGTCAGATTTGATAGAAAGACGAAGGGCTTCAGAATCCTCTGATTAAATTTTTTTGAACCTTGCGATAATTTGTACATACTTTGTGTCAAATTATATATTATCTTTGCAAAAAATAATCTGATACTATAACTATTAAAAATATCTGAACTATGAATTACACGTTATTTAAATTCTACAAAGAGTGTGTTGATATAAGGGTTGCTTAACTTATCCAAACGTTTGGATAAGTTAAGCACTCCATTTATCAAATTAGTTTTTGCGAAAAATGTGAGTAACTATTCAGCGAATGGGCAATATGGTGGTCTTGGTTGATAAATCAACTTAAT
>CAZYXN010000102.1:0-9301 GCA_964651105.1 uncultured Muribaculum sp.
GATCAAACTCTCCGTTGTTTTTATCTCTTTGAATTTGTTTTTCGTCTGTTATACGAATCCCGCGCCCTTCGGTGCCGCTTTATTTGGCTTGAATTGACTTGAGGCATTTTTCAATGCTCTTGTACTACTTGTCTATTTAATCATGTCAATGTCCTTGTGCTTTTCAGCATCCCTTTCGGAACACAATCAAGTAAAACAAATTTACTTGAGGAAATGTTTTGTAAAGTTAAGTCAAAATTTTTAATCTGCAAAATTTTTAACTTTATTTTATTTTTCTGAACTTTCGTTCACCCTGCGTTTCAATCTCCATTGTTTTGTTTGGGCTGCTTCTCAAAAGCGAGTGCAAAGGTAGGCACTTTCTCCGAAACCTCCAAATATTTTCGCAAAAATTTTTCAATAAAATTTCAAATACATTCATTTTTTCCAACGGACACACATAAATCCTTTGCCATAAATATGGAAATTCGTAACTTTGTATCAAAGAGTTAAACACAACACAACGCATATATAAATATATAAGCATATGAAAAGATTTTTTTCGAATATCATAATAGGCTGCACATGCTTTTCAGCTGCCGCAGCCATACCAATGCAGAATGTGAGATTCAATAATGAGGAGACCGACACAACCATCATCACGAATGTCCTAATAAATATTCAGAAAGAAATCCCTTCAGGCAAACCGCAAGAGCGAGTGTCATCGCTCGGAAAACAATTCATAGGGTGTCCTTACAAAAGCGGCACACTCGAATCAGATGACAACGAAGAGAGGCTTATCGTGAACACGGAAGAATTTGACTGCACGACATACGTGGAAACCATTCTCGCATTAGCATACACTCTTGGCGAAAGCCGCACTTCATGGCGCGACTACATATACAATCTTGAAAGAATACGTTATCGCAACGGCTCGTTAAACGGATATGCATCACGCCTCCATTATGCAAGCGACTGGGTGGTGGACAATGTGCATCGCGGAAATCTCAAAGAAGTAACCGCCCAGATAGCGGAGACGTCCTATCAGGTCAAAACTCTTGATTTTATGACCGCCAACCGCGACAAATATCCGGCACTGAAAGACGATAAGACATATGAAAAGATGGTCGATGTGGAACGAGGATACCGCAGTCACAGATATCCATATATAAAATCCACAAAAGCCGGAACAAAAGAGGTGACGGCCAATCTTCGCGACGGAGACATAATTTTGATCACGACCAAGATTCCGGGACTCGACGTACAGCACATGGGCATAGTGGTGTTTACCGATGGGACACCTTATCTAATGCATGCGTCCTCGGCCGCCGGCAAAGTCGTAATCGACCGGAATCCGCTGTCAGAATATCTGCGTCGCAACAAAAACGCGTCAGGTATCCGCGTTTTAAGGCTTTCCGAAAATTAAGTTAATTTTAATCAACAAAATAATCCTGTTCCCCCGATCAAACCCATTCAAAAGTCCTGCCATCACGACGGCAGGACTTTTTTTTGCCATAACTATTGCATATATAATTTGCTATAAAGCAGATATTTACCCCCCCCCCCACTCAATATTGTAACACAATCGTATTCACATAGAAACACACTTTGAAAATATTTAGTTTATATTTGCGAATAAATATTCATTAATATTTCCAAATTTCATACAAATAATGAAAAAAATTTGCGCACTTTTAGCGGTTGGAATCATCAGCGCCGCTAACATTATTTCCTATTCAAAAGAAAAAGTGACTATTTCAGGGTCGGTTAAATTCACAGAACCTAATTTCAAAATCCAATTAATCCAGCCCTCAGGGTTTGACAAGGTGATATTAGGAGAAACTATTGTGAATCCCGACAACACATATTCTATTGAAGTGGAGGTCGACAAACCCTACACAGCCATTCTGGATTGCGGTCATTGGCAAAATGTACGCGTGTGGCTTGAAAACGAGGATCTCAACATCAACTTCCGCGGAATGGACACAGCAAGGGTTAAAATAAAAAATCCTCCATACGTGTATATAAACGGCGGGAAAAACAACGAACTTATGAACTGGATGAACTTTGAGTCTTACCGCAACTATCAGAACATGATTGCGGTTTCACAGGCGGCTTATCGTTCAAAGTTTGAAAATGATGCTGAAAAGCAAAAACTTTCCATGTCACTATATGGAGCCGGGGATGAGAACACAAGAGCCCACATGCGTTATCTTGCCGAACATTACAATGACCGAAACAGCGTGATGGCAGTAATCGAGCGACTCAATCCGCAGACTGACTCCGCTCTCATAGAAGAGACTCTTGCCAAAGTCGAGAAAATGTCACCGGTCTCAAAACAATTGGTCGACGACTACCGTCAGGCAGAAACCGAAAAGCGCCTACGCACGGAACGGATGAAAATCGGAAATCCGGCACCGCATTTCGTAGCTTACTCCCCTGACGGAAAGAAAGTGTCTCCCCGTGACTTCAAGGGCAAAGTGCTTGTTATCGACTTTTGGGCATCATGGTGCGGTCCATGTCGCGCAGAGACTCCCAATCTAAAAAACATCTACAACGAATACAAGGGCAAAAACGTTGAATTCCTGAGCATTTCAATCGATGAAAATGAAGAAGCATGGAAAAAAGCAATGAAAGAAGACGGAGCTACATGGCCGCAAGCGCGCACTTCGGATGTAGGAAAAGAGGTTATGGGCCTGTACCAGTTCAGCGGGATTCCATTCATCCTCGTTGTTGACGCTGATGGCAACTTGTATCGTAAATACGTCAGAGGAGAAGCAATCAAAACAGCTGTCGAAGACGCTCTGTCAGGCAAACCGGCCGAAGAAAAGAAGGTCACCTCGATAGGCGCAGCGATGATGTAAAAAATATTATCACTATTATATCTTTCTAAAATTATAAAAATGAAAAAGTTAAATCTGTTATTAATCACAACGTTATTAGGATGTGCCATCTGGTCATGTTCTGACGACAAAGACGATAAGACTGTCGTAGGACTTATCAACGCCACAGTCACACCGCAAGGCAGTCTCACATCATATCAGATGAGTGTCGACCAGGCCACATATCAAGTCACCAACACAGACGATCCCATTGCATGGGACGTGACTGATGCCGCTCTCGAAAACTCTGTTTTCAAAGGGACTCCGACTATGGGAGCGACCATATACATCAACGAAACCCCGGTCACCGAGGCCGGAGCCACAGTTGACATAACAGCTCCGGTAAATATCATTGTTCGGGATGACAAGGGGCACTCCGCCACTTATACCATGACCGTAACTCGTGCCACAGAAGCAGCCGAAGGGGAAAGCCTGATTCTTAAATCATCCAATTACAACGGCTTGCCATCCGGGCTCGTATACACTGACATCACGACATTCAATGACCGCTTTTATGCGTTCACCGTCGCAGTCAACGGCGAGAATGAAGAATACCAGCTCTTCAACTCACCGGATGGATTGAATTGGACTGAAATCACATATCAGTGCGCCGATGCCGACAACAAGCCGTCAGTCATCGGCGGTGAAGGTGCCAAACTGGCCGTTGTCAATAACCGCCTCATCCTGTTTGGCGGCGCGCGCACAAAGGGGACTGACAAATACGGCAACCCGGCAGAAATAGAAAATGGATGGATGGGCGTAGCTCCCAAGCTCGACAAATTCCGCGTATATTCCTCGTCCGATGGCGTAAACTTCACCGATGACACTGAGTCCATAGTTTACAACAGCGTCGACGGAACCCCGAAAAGCGCGTCACAATTGGCGGGCAATTACTTTAACATCGCGTCTTTAAACGGCAAATTGTACATAAAAGACGGATATATGTGCGGATTCGGAATGCTTCAGGCAAAGAGAGCTTACGTCACCACTACCGACGGAAAGACCTGGAACGATGTCAATCCGGAACCGGCCGATGTGAAAGGATCATCCATAAACGGAGCATTCTTCAGTTTTAAAAACAAGCTCTGGGTGCTCGGAGGATATAACAGCTTCATTTCGCAGTCACAGGCAAAGAACAAAATTTTCTCCTCAGCCGACGGCACAACCTGGACTGAAGAAGGAGAACTCCCGGAAGAGCTTATCGGCCTAACCGGAGCTAAAGTGGCAACCAATGGCGATGTGGCCATCCTCATCGGAGGCCAGTCGATAACAGACACCAACATAATGAACACTCAGCTGTACCGCTCTGAAGACGGCAAGACATGGAGCACCGTTGAGACCAGCGAAAAGTTCTCGCCGCGCCGCTCGGCCTCAGTCATCGTCATGGGCAACACCGCATGGATTTTCGGCGGATATAAAAACGCCACCACATCAAACTATGCTTATCCTGACGGGAACGATGGGGAATTGCTCTCAGACACATGGGTGAAATTCATCAATTAACCAAAGCCTGACAAAGCCCGATAACGGGGGATGCCGTCAGAGCAGCATCCCCCGCTTTTTTTACTTATCATTCCTACCCAATTCAATAAACCATCATCCACATGTGGCATAAATTACTAACCGGAGCTGCTGTTTTCCTTTTCTGCGCAACAGCCTCAGCTCAGACTCATGCCGTCAGCGGACACGTTGTCGACCACGAAGGAAATCCGATTGTGTCGGCGACTGTGAGCCTCAAAGAAAAAAAGACCGCCACCTTCACTGACAACGCCGGAAAATATGAAATTCAGGCAGTGCCAGATGACATACTCATGTTTTCATTCATAGGCTACGAAAAGATATCCGAACGCGTAGGCAAACGCTCGACAATCAATGTCGTCTTGAATGAATCGGGAGAATTAAGAATGTCCGATGTGATTGTTGTCGGCTACAGCACTCAGGAGCGACGCGACCTGACAGGCGCCGTAACTTCGGTGAAGCCGCGCGGAGACATAGGATTCACAAGTGTGGACAAACTCCTCCAAGGCGCGGCGCCGGGTGTTTACATGAGTAATTCATCAGGAGCGCTCGGTGGAGCAAGCGTTTTGAACATACGCGGCATCAGCTCAATCATGGGCGACAATAACCCGCTGTATGTAATCGACGGAGTTCCAATGTACAGCACTGATCGAAGCGCTAATTCGGTCGGAGTTTCGGGAGGAGCGGTCCCCGGCATAAGCATCACGGGCACACAGACCGGCGGCGGCTCCCTCTCCAACAACATGGAGCTGAAATACAGCTTCGAGAAAAACCCGCTTGCGGCATTGAATCCTGATGACATCGAGTCAATCGAAATTCTTAAAGACGCATTTGCCACCGCCATCTACGGTTCGCGAGGCGCGGCAGGCGTTGTGCTTATCACGACAAAAAAAGGCACACGCAACCAGACACAAGTCAATGTAGGGTACACTCTCGCCATCGACCGGCCGCTTGGCAAACTGAATCTTCTGAGCGGTGACGAGTATTCGGAGATATACTCCATGTACAACACCGGAAGCCGATTTCCAAAAGGAGCCAACACCGACTGGGTTGACGCGGTGACACGCACTGCGGTCAGCCATGGGGTCAACGCGTCAATATCAAGCGGAACCGGAAAAACATCGTTTTTCGTCAGCATGTCATACGACAACAATCAGTCATATATAATAAACAACGACATGGACCGCTTCGCGGCAAGAGCCAACATGAACGTCGAGCTTGACCCGCGATGGACATTGGGGCTGAATCTGTCGTTGACACGTCTGAACAACAACGCGCTTGCCGCATCCAACATATACTCAGCAGCCCTCAGGAAAGCGCCTAACTTACCGATATACACAGAAGATGGCGAATATTACTACGGCTATGCGCCTAATTCAAGAGGCGACGGTGAGAACTACAATCCGGTGGCAATGGCTTACATCAATGATGAATCGGCTGAGGACACACGCACTCTTGCCAATTGCTTCATCGAATTCAAGCCTGTCTCATGGCTGTCATTACGCAGCGAAGCCGGAACCGACATATATAATTCATTCTCTTCCATTCGCAAGGGGGAATTGCCCGAGCATGTCACCGGGGCGGCGGGTAATCAGGCTCAGGAAAGCACAAATCTGCGTTATAAAGTAGTAATCAACAATCTTATAAACATCAACAAAATTCTTGGCAACCATTTTCTACAAGGTGTTTTAGGACAAAGCTACGAATTTAACCGCGAACGCAACAACTCAGTGTCAGGCTCAAATTTCTTCAGCCCGGACCTCGTAGGTGTCGGAGCGGCGCAAACCAAACGCGTAATAGGAGCCTACTCGTCAAAGTATGCCCTGTTCTCGGCATTCGCCCGATTCAATTACCAATACGACTTCAAATACATGTTTGGCATAACCTACCGCATCGACGGATCGTCAAGATACAACCGCAACAATCGTTACATCAGCACTCCGTCAGTATCAATAGGATGGCGCATGTCACAAGAGAGATTCATACGCGAGAATCTGCCATTTATCGAAGATTTAAAACTGCGCGGTTCAATAGGTCTTTCTCGCAAAGACGGAAACAACAGCTATTACGGGGCGCAGGCAGTTTACTCACTTAACACTCTCACGTCCTACGGCGGTAACAGCTATCTGCAAATGTCACAGCCGGGCAACGAGGATCTAAAATGGGAGCGCACAATCACCTATAACCTCGGACTGGACTACGCCATGCTTAACAACCGTCTGCGGCTTACGTTTGACTATTATTACAAAAAGACATCCAACATGCTATTCCCCTCCAATCTTCCGCTGTACACCGGCTACCAAAAACAAAATCAGAACATAGCCGACATGAAGAACGAGGGGCTCGAACTGCAAATTATAAGCCAGAACATCAACACTCGCGATTTGCAATGGCAGACCATATTGAACGTCTCTCGTTCGACCAACAAAATCCTGAAGCTAAACTTTGAAGGCAACCAGCTCGATGAGCTGAACAGCTCCTACAAATATTATGCCGTCGGACATCCGGCAGCGCAATGGTATCTTCACAAATGGGCCGGTGTAGATCCCAATACAGGCAATCCGATGTGGGAATACAAGGACGGAAGCGTCTCCACCACACCTCCCGCAGCCAACTATGCGACTTCCCAAGACAATAAATTTGTTTACGGCACCTCGCTACCTACATTCTACGGCTCATTGAACAACAACATATCCTACAAAAATATTGAACTGGATTTCATGTTCACATTCGCCGTCGGGAGCAAAATGATGAACAGCACCCGCGCCACTCTGCTCGGCTATGCATTAGACAACGCCAACAACCTGTCAAAAGAAATAACCCAATTTTGGCAGATGCCGGGCCAAGTGACCGATATCCCCAAACTCAACAACAGCTCGATAATTAACGGATACGACTACACGACTTCGGTGACATCCACAAGATTCCTCGAAAATAACTCCTATCTCAGGCTTAAAACCCTGACTTTGGCCTATTCCGTACCACAAAAGTTATTGAATAGCACGAAATTTTTCCGGCAGTTGCGCTTCTTCATCACAGCGACTAACATTTTCACTGTGACTAAATATTCAGGCCTTGATCCGGAAGTAAGCGCATTTGGATCATCCTCGCTGTCATCAGGGTATGACAACATGACAATGCCACAATCACGCAGCTACCAGTTCGGAATTCGTGCCGGATTTTAAAAAATCAAAATTATGAAACTCAATATCAAATTTTTCATTATCTCATCCCTGCTGTTATGCACGGGATGCGAATTGGACTATGCTCCGGAGAATCAGCTTGTCGATGAAAAAGTGTATAAGACCGAGCGCACCGCACAGGCGGCATTGATGGGATGCTACGTAAGGCTCAATGTATTCCTTAGCGGAGGACCGCAAGACCAAAACAACTATTCCAACACAGGATACACGCTGATGTATGCCGACATGGGCACCGACAATCTTAACGCGCGCTCCAATATTGACACTTATGTCGCCATGGAAAACGCGAGCTACAACACTAACGAGCACGACGGCCTGCTGAGCAGCATATGGAACTGGGGATACAATGCCATCGACTTCACCAATAATCTGATTATCGGCATAGACAAATACGCGCAGTTCAGCGAAAACAAGCGCAATCAATATATAGCGGAAGCCAAATTCATCCGTGCGTATGTCTACTTTCAGTTACTATGCATGTTCGGCGATCAGGCTCTGTTGGGAAATGACAGTGGCGACGGAGTAGTGATGAGGCTTAACCCCTATAACGGTTATAACCCCGATGAAGCGCAAGGACGAGAGACCAACGCCACCTGCTGGACACAAATAATAAACGACTTTCAGGAAGCGATTGCTGACCTTCCTGATGAAATTCCCGCCGCCGGTGACCGGATCAGAGCAAATAAAACTGTAGCAAAAGCCCTCCTGAGCCGCGTATATTTATATAAAGGTTCATATGCAGGAAATCATGACGATTTGAAAGCCGCCTGCGACTTGTCAGCCGAAGTGCTTTCAGACCCCGGATACACATTCAACACGGCGCCATCCGAATTCTCATCAGCGCTTTTCCCGTCCAATGAATACACTCAGTCAGGCTCATATCCCGACCCATCGGGCCGTAGCGAAGAAGTGCTGTTCTTCGAGCCGAGCCGCATTTCAACAGCCGCATATCCCAACGGCCTCTACTTCTACCGCAAGACCACGTGTTATGTTCCGCAAGAAATGCTTCAGGTCTTTGACGAAAATGATGTCCGACGCACTGAATTAATTTGGACAGGATCAAAATCAGACCATCCCTCTGATATGACGACAAAAAAATATAGCGCAGACAACTATTGCGATGTTCTATATATACGTCTGTCAGAAATAAAACTTACATTCGCCGAAACTCTGGCACGCACATCAGGAAGTGTCTCCGAAGAGGCTGTAAAACAGCTCAACGACGTATATCTGCGGGCATTCGATTATAATCATAGACCGCAAGCCTATACCACCGGCGACTTTGTGGACGCCGAGGCATTAATCGCCCGCATACTTCTTGAACGCAGACGTGAACTCGCCTACGAAGGACATTATAGATGGGACATTGTCCGTACCGGAAATGCCATAAACGATTCTAAAATGGGAGCCGTCGACAAAAGCCGTTGGAACATGCCCGTTCCCGACTACGAGATACGCATCTCATACGGCGCCATAACCCAAAATTCCGGCTACAGGTAACCAGAGAGCCATCATGCTGTCACAGAAATCGCATAAAAAAAGAGCGGCTCACAAGAACCGCTCTTTTTTATGTATGCTTTTTCAGATTACTGAGGCATCTTTGTACGCTTGCCATAACCATAAGCGGCAGCATCGCCAAGTTCTTCCTGGATACGGAGAAGCTGGTTGTATTTAGCCATACGGTCAGAACGGCTTGCAGAACCGGTCTTAATCTGTCCGGCG
>CAZYXN010000103.1:0-9277 GCA_964651105.1 uncultured Muribaculum sp.
AGTTGATTATTTCTTCTTATGACGATTCTTTCTCAGGCTTTTTTTACGCTTGTGCGTAGCCATCTTGTGGCCTTTTCTTTTCTTTCCGCTTGGCATAATTGCGCGAATTAAGAGGTTAATAATTAAATTAAAAAACTATCATGAAAGAGAGGCGATGAAAAACGTTTTATTTAACGTCTTCCATGAACACTTTAGCCGGCTTGAAAGCGGGAATTTTGTGCTCGGGTATGATGATAGTGGTATTTTTTGAAATGTTACGGGCAGTTTTCTGAGAACGAGTCTTAACAATGAAGCTGCCAAATCCACGAAGATAGACATTCTCGTCATGAGCAAGTGAGTCTTTTACAATCTCCATGAACTTCTCAATAGTCTCGAGAACTGCGGTTTTTTCGATGCCGGTAGTCTTAGAGATTTCGTTTACAATGTCGGCTTTAGTCATTTTCTGTTTAGTTTTTTAATTGATACTAATATATTTTGCCCTACTTGTCTTCGATTTCAATTGTAGGCTTTGTTTTTGCAAGTGCAAATATCGGCTTTTTTTTTCAATTAGCGAATATATTTAGGCTGTTTTTTGCAATAAAATTCTCTACTCCACATTATTAAGGGCTTAAATTGCAAAAGTTATCGACATTTTACAACGTAACTTCTCCACATAACGAACATTCGAGATATTTACGAACATCGTTTGGCTTAAGTCCAAGCCCGAAAAGATACATCAATTTAGTCAATGCGGCTTCGGAAGTCATGTCGTGTCCGGAGACAACGCCTGTTGAAGCAAGACGGTCGCCTGAAACATATCTTTTTGCATGAACGCCACCATTTACACATTGTGTCACATTTATAATAACGATTCCGCGATCCACAGCATCACGAATCGCATCGGTAAACCAGGATTCGGTAGGCCCGTTTCCTGCGCCGTATGTTTTCAACACGATTCCTTTGATTCCCGGAGTGTTCAGCTGATACCTTAAAATCTCTTCAGAAATACCAGGATTCAAATCGAGAAACATTACATTTGGATCCATAGCATATCTAACCTGCAAAGGGCGCTTCATTATGGGACGCATGAGGGCTTCTTCATTAAAATGAATTCCAAGCCCGATTTTAGCCAGTGACGGATAATTATTGCTTTTGAATGCATTGAAATTGTCCGCGCTCATTTTGGTGGAGCGGTTTCCTCTCCAAAGATAATTTTCAAAAAGTATAGCAACCTCTCTCACCATCGGCTCGCCGTTTATATCTGTAGCAGCTGCAATTTGCAAAGCGGTAATAAGATTTTCCTCTCCGTCGGTCCGCACTTCTCCGATAGGCAATTGAGACCCGGTTATAATGACAGGTTTATGCAGATTCTCAAGCATGAATGAAAGCGCTGACGCAGTATATGCCATAGTATCGGTTCCGTGCAACACGACAAAGCCGTCAAAATGGCTGAAATTTTCATCAATCGCTTTGGCAATCTCCATCCAATATCGCGGATGCATATCAGATGAATCAAGCGGAGGATTGAATTGGATATTGTCTATTTCATAATCAAGCATTTTGACTTTTGGCACATTGTCAATCAAATGCGTAAAATCAAATGGTTGCAACGAATGGGTTTCGGGATTTTCAATCATCCCGATAGTTCCACCCGTATAAATTATCAAAATGCGTGGTTTGCGAGCACTTTTCATGAAACAACTATTTTTACATAACTTGAGCTCCCGGACGAACCTCTCCGGTAGGGCCTATAACAACAAGGCTCCCATCCGGATTTTCGGCTGAAAGAATCATTCCTTCAGATATGATTCCCCGCAATTTTCTTGGTTCAAAATTAGCGATAAAACATATCTGTTTGCCTACTAAATCTTCCGGATTATAATATTTGGCTATTCCCGATACGATTGTACGTTTATTCATTCCGTCATCGATAAGGAATTGAAGCAATTTGTCGGCTTTTGGCACTTTTTTACATTCAAGAACCGTTCCTACGCGAATGTCGCACTTTTTGAATGTCTCAAAATCCACTGCCGGAGATTGAGGAGCGACTTTCCAATTGTTCAGTTTGTTTTGAAGTTTATTTTCTTCAAGACGCTTAACCTGAGCTTCAATGTCAGCATCTTCAATTTTTTCAAACAACAATTCTGCGGTTCCAAGTTTGCGTCCTGCAGGAATCAGATCGGACATAGCAATCATATCCCAATTAATATTATCTAATCCAAGCATTACACAAAGTTTTTTGCTTGCAAATGGAGTAAATGGCTCAAATGCAACTGCTATTGACCCGCAAATCTGCAATGCGACATTTAAGATTGTCGCAGTACGCTTCATGTCACTTTTTGAAATTTTCCAAGGTTCAGTGTCCTGAAGATACTTATTTCCTAAACGGGCGATATTCATCGCATCTTTAAGCGCATCTCGGAATCTGAATTGATTCAGATTTTCCGAAAGAGAAGTCTTTATTTCTATAAGTTCAGAAAATACGTTCCTGTCAATCTCTTCAAGGATTCCGGCTTCAGGCACTATGCCGTCAAAATATTTTTCGGTCAATACGACCGCTCTATTTACAAAGTTCCCGAGAATCGCCACCAATTCGCTGTTATTGCGCGTCTGAAAATCTCGCCATGTGAAATCATTGTCCTTTGTCTCAGGCGCATTGGCTGTCAATACATATCTGAGCACATCTTGTTTTCCCGGGAAATCACGCAGATATTCATGAAGCCATACTGCCCAATTTCGTGACGTGGATATTTTATCTCCTTCAAGGTTCAAAAACTCATTTGCCGGAACATTGTCTGGAAGTTGATAGTTGTCGCCATATGCCATTAACATTGCCGGAAACACAATACAATGGAATACAATATTATCTTTACCTATAAAATGAATTAATCTTGTATCTTCGCTTTTCCAGTAATTCTGCCATTCGTCAGGCAATAATTCTTTTGTGTTGGATATATAACCGATTGGCGCGTCAAACCATACATAAAGAACTTTTCCATCAGCACCTTCTACCGGGACAGGAATTCCCCAGTCAAGATCACGACTGACAGCACGGGGAAGAAGGCCCAAATCAAGCCATGATTTACATTGTCCGTATACATTAGGACGCCATTCTTTATGTTCTTCAAGGATCCATTTTCTTAATGCAAGTTCCCACTTATCCAAGGGAAGATACCAATGTTTCGTTTCTCTCAATACAGGTTTACTTCCGGTAAGCGCGCTCTTTGGCTCAATCAGCTCTTCCGGGCTGAGAGAAGTGCCGCAGACTTCACATTGGTCTCCATATGCGTTTTCATTTCCACAATGCGGACATTTTCCAGTGACATATCTATCTGCGAGAAATTGATTAGCCTCTTCATCATAAAGTTGCATTGATGTTTTCTCAATAAATTCGCCTTTATCATAAAGATGTTTGAAAAATTCACTTGCAGTAGCATCATGTGTCGCAGAAGTCGTGCGTGAATATATATCAAAAGAGATTCCGAATTCCTCAAAAGAATCCTTGATTATTTTATGATACCGGTCTACTATATCCTGAGGTGTGACACCTTCTTTACGAGCCTTTATTGTAATAGGGACTCCATGTTCGTCACTTCCTCCGATCATTAATACATCGTCTCCTTTGAGTCGAAGATATCGTACGTATATGTCTGCCGGCACATAAACACCGGCAAGATGCCCAATATGGACTGGCCCGTTTGCATATGGCAAAGCGGTCGTTACAAGAGTTCTTTTATATTTTTTTTCCATTAGGAGATGAAGATTATTTTTATAATATGCAAATTTACTGTTATTTTACAAAATATGAAAATATAATTAAATCGTTTTCACCATTTTAAAGTTACTGCCGCAGATTTTATCTCATCATTAATCGGAGGATGGAGTTTTTCTATTTTTATATAACCTCCGGTAATACCGTTCCATTTCCTTATCAAAGAATCATGAATCCTGGATGCCGCATGTTCAATGAGTTTAGAGGAAATCGACATATCATTTTTGACAATTTCAATTATGTCAGCATAATTTATTGTATCGGAAATCTCATCAGACATATATTTATAAGCATATCTAATCCCGACGGATACCACAAATATGTTTCCAACCTTATTTTCTTGAGCTGAAACTCCATGGAATGCGCGCAACCTTATTCCTTCGACTTCAATTATTGTCTCCATAGCGCAAAATTAAACAGCTTAAAAGACAGTACAAAAAAAATCGTGATATTAATCACGATTTTGGGTTAATAACTGTTTTTCAAAAAAAATGAAAAGCGATACTTTACTTATACATCTCTGATGCAGTTTCAAAATACCAGGTAAATACCTTTTTCAACATCTTTTTCATAATGTTTAAATTTTAATTTAACCTAAAACAACTATAAATAAACTTACCAATAAAATTACCGCCATTTTCTATTTTTATTATCTTACTATAGGCGGATAAGAATAATACTTGATTAATTCTGGCCGGCGTTCAAATTAGGAGTGCAATCTCCTGTGATTCGCAACGACTGATGTTCACAAACATTCTTACAATAAGAATCAACACTTTTTCTAAAAAACTTAATCATCTTGTTCATGACTCTAAAGTTTTTAATTAATAAATATTCAACTCGTCGATTTTCGACGTTTTCACTATTATATACACTTAAATACATCGCAAAGTTAGAACAAAAAGCAGAAATAATGCAATAAAACTATGTTTTTTAACATATAAAAAATCGCATGTGCATAAAATACAAGGCGTTACAATTTTCTTGTAACACCTTGTAAAAATGTTAAAATTTTGTATAACTAAATATATTTAGTATAAATTTCTATCTTTTACCACGTTTCATTTTACGAGGGAAAATGGATTTGTTATGCTTTTTAGAGCCTTTTGAAAGAATTTCCTTTGCTCCGACATCATTGCCCGAGACATCTTGACGAGGCCTTCCTTTGTCATCAAGCAACGCAAAATCCACCATTTTTTTCTCGATATTAGCCCTTGCGACTTGAACTCGAACTCTGTCACCAAGAGCATATCTAGTATGAGTCCGCCTTCCAATCAGACAGTAATTACGTTCGTCAAAATCATAATAATCATCAGCCAAATCTCTAATCGGAACCAATCCTTCACACTTATTTTCATCAAGTTCAACATACAATCCCCATTCAGTAACTCCGGAGATTACACCATCATATATTTCACCCAGACGATCCGCAAGATATTCGACCTGTTTATATTTAATAGACGCTCTTTCAGCATTAGCGGCAAGTTGCTCCTGACTGCTTGAATGTTTGCATTGTTCCTCAAGTTTGTCATGGTTCACGCTTCTTCCTCCGGAAATATATCTTTCAAGCAATCGATGAACCATCATGTCAGGGAAACGACGTATAGGGGAAGTGAAATGAGTGTAATAGTCGAATCCTAATCCATAATGGCCTATATTATCGGTAGAATATATAGCTTTTGCCATGGAACGGATAGCAAGGATTGAAAGCAGATTTTCTTCCGGTTTTCCCTTGATATCGGCAAGCATTTTATTAATAGACTTGTTAATGTCTTTCGCTGAACCGGATGTTTTTATCTTATATCCAAAATTACGGGCCAGGTTAGACAAGTCTTGCAAACGTGTAGCCTCAGGTTGATCGTGTATTCTATATACAAATGCTTTCGGCTTTTTCTTACCTTTTGCTTTCCCTACAAATTCAGCCACTGTACGATTGGCAAGAAGCATGAATTCCTCAATCAGCTTATTGGAATCTTTTGAAACTTTAAAGTAGACTGCGATCGGATGTCCAGTATCATCAATATCGAATCGAACTTCTTCTCGATCGAATTCCACAGATCCAAGTTCAAAGCGTTTTTTTCGCAAAATTTTCGCAAACCGATTAAGAGTCAGAATTTCTTCCGCATAATCGCCTTTGCCTGTTTCGATTACATCCTGAGCTTCCTCATAGGTAAACCTACGATTGGACTTAGTGACCGTTCTGCATATCTTTGAATTAATTACATTGGCATTGTCATCCATTTCAAAAACACATGAGAATGTAAGCTTCTCCTCATCAGGCCGCAATGAGCAGATTCCATTACTCAAATGTTCTGGAAGCATAGGAACAACCCTATCGACAAGATATACTGATGTTGCTCTGCGTTGAGCTTCCTTGTCTATAATAGTTTCAGGACGCACATAATGGGTAACATCAGCAATATGCACTCCGGCTTCCCAATTACCATTCGGCAGTTTGCGCAGCGATAGGGCATCATCAAAATCTTTTGCATCACGAGGGTCGATTGTGAATGTAGTCACATCACGCATGTCCACTCGATTGGCTATTTCTTCAGGAGTTATTCCAGCTTCAATTTTATCGGCCGCTTTCTCTACAGCCTCAGGATAGCGATAGGGGAGCCCGAATTCCGCAAGAATCGCATGCATTTCGGTGGTGTTATCTCCATTTTTGCCAAGTATATCAACAACCTCTCCAGTCGGATTCTTGTCTTCAGCAGGCCAATCGGTGATAGTTACGACCACTTTATCTCCGGTTTTACCTCCATGTAATTTATTTTTAGGAATAAAAATATCTGTGGCAAGGAATTTGGAATCAGTAGAAAAAGTCGCATAGTATTTTTCCACTTTTAGCGTCCCAATAAATACCTGCTCATTGGGTGCCAATATTTCCAACACTTTGCATTCAGGCTCAGAGCCTTTTTTATGAGCTGCAACCAACACCTTCACCTTATCTCCATTTAATGCGTGCAGTGAATTACGTTCGGCTACAAATATAGCCTCATCATCGCCGTCGAGCACTACTGAATTTTTGCCATTGCTTCGACGCGTGAATATCCCGATTGCGACGGCTCCTCGACTGGGAGCTTTGTATTTACCTGGAGCGACTTCGATAATTTCCCCGTCAAATTCCAATTCTGCAAGTCTCATGGCTACTGCTTTATTTGCTGCCGGCGTAGTAACGCCGATAGCATGGGACACTTGCTTATAATTGAATGTCTTATTGCCTTGATTATTGATAAATTCCTCAATGGCGGCATACAATTGTTTAGCCTGGGTACGCTGCCCTGTTTTGTTTTTAGTAGACATAATACTTGAAATTAGTTATTTACGATAGTATAACACCATTTTACGCATCGATGTTGGCGTAATTTGCGTTCTCTTCGATAAAATCTCTACGAGGAGCGACATCTTCACCCATCAACATAGAGAAAATGCGGTCGGCTTCTGCGGCATCATTAATTGTCACCTGCTTAAGAAGACGATGTTCACGTGACATTGTGGTATCACGAAGTTCCTGCGCGCTCATCTCACCAAGACCTTTATATCGCATGACTTTTGTTTTATCTCCATATTTCGCGATAAATGTCTGCACATCACCATCAGTCCAGCAATACTCTTCATTTTTGCCTCTTGTACATTTATATAATGGGGGAGTTGCGAGATACAGATAGCCATTTTCGATAATCGGACGCATCCGCCGGAAAAAGAAAGTCATTAACAATGTAGCGATATGCGAGCCATCGACATCGGCATCGGTCATGATTATAATCTTGTGATAGGCAAGCTTGTCAAGATTTATAGCCTTTGAATCCTCCTCTGTCCCGATTGTAACACGCATTGCACGGAAAAGATTGGTAATTTCCTCATTCCCGAAAATTTTATGATCCATCGCCTTTTCAACATTCAGAATTTTTCCTCGCAATGGGAGTATTGCCTGATATGTACGGTCTCGCCCCTGTTTTGCAGTACCGCCTGCGGAATCTCCCTCGACAATGAAAAGCTCGCAGTCTTCAGCTGTACGGGATGAGCAGTCGGCCAGTTTTCCGGGCAGGCCTCCTCCACAAAGCGGAGATTTGCGCTGCACGTTTTTACGGGCATTGTATGCCGCATGGCGAGCTGTTGCAGCAAGCACAACTTTGTCAACGATCAGTTTAGCCTGACGAGGATGTTCTTCAAGATAAGTGCGCAGGGCGTCACTGACGGCGGCCTGCACCGCTCCGATAACTTCATTATTTCCGAGTTTTGTTTTAGTCTGGCCTTCAAATTGAGGCTCCATAACTTTTACAGAAACAACGGCAGTAAGACCCTCGCGGAAATCATCGCTGGCAATATCGATTTTCAGCTTTTCAAGCATTTTACTGTCTTCGGCATATTTTTTCAAAGTAGATGTGAGACCGCGACGGAAACCTGTGAGATGCGTACCTCCTTCAATCGTGTTTATATTATTCACGAAAGAGTAGACATTCTCATTGTAGGTGCCGTTATATGTAAGTGCTACTTCTACAGGAATCCCTTGTTTTTCGGTCACCAGATGAATCACATCATCGATAAGCGATTCTTTATTAGAATCTATGTATCTTACAAATTCCTCAAGACCAGTATCGCTATGAAAAACTTCATGTTTGAAATTTCCATTTTCATCGACTTGCCTGCGGTCGGTAAGCGTCAGAGTTATTCCTGCGTTTAGAAATGCCAGATCGCGTAAGCGATTGGCAAGAGTATTATAATCATAAACCGTAACTGTAAATATTGAGGCATCCGGCTTAAAAGTAATCATAGTTCCGGTATGATTGCTTTCTCCTATAATAGTCAATTCTGTCGTTGGTTTTCCACAAGAATATTCCTGCATATATGCCTTCCCGTCACGATGCACTTCCGCACGAAGGTAAGTTGAGAGCGCGTTTACACAGCTCACGCCCACTCCATGGAGACCGCCTGAAACTTTATAAGAACCTTTGTCAAATTTACCGCCCGCATGAAGGACTGTCAATACAACTTCAAGAGCGCTCTTATGTTCCTTTTCATGCATATCCACAGGAATTCCTCGTCCATTGTCGACCACAGTGATTGAGTTGTCCTCGTTGATTGTCACATCTATATGATTAGCATATCCGGCAAGAGCCTCGTCAATTGAATTATCGACTACTTCATATACAAGATGGTGCAAGCCTTTTGAGCTGATATCACCTATATACATTGCTGGACGTTTACGCACTGCTTCCAAACCTTCAAGTACCTGAATACTATTGGCACTGTATCTTTCGTTCTGTTCTGACATAAATATAATTAAGTTGTTGTTATCTTAATAAAAATCAGGATTTTCCACAATAAGACTATCCTGACATGGTCTTGCACTAATAGCAAACAAAATTACAAAAAATCTCTGGAAAAAACGAAGAGAAAGGAATAAATGTCTTCGTAACGCCTGTCAATAAGGTGTTTGCGGAGCCAAATGAGGACAGGTAAAAAAACGGGGTAACGCAAAGGAAAGCGGAATTATGAAGCAGAACGGTCTCCAAATCGTTA
>CAZYXN010000104.1:0-9221 GCA_964651105.1 uncultured Muribaculum sp.
GAAAGGACGGACGATGGGAAGGCAGATACATCCAGTCCTATGATGCAACAGGCAAAGCTAAGTATTGCTATATTTACGGAAAGACTTATGGTGAGGTTAAGCGAAAACTATTCGATAAACGTAGTACACCGCAGAAATCAAATGCAGTAGGTCAAAATACATTAACATACGATGAGGTTCTGAATTTATGGCTTCACTCGTCTCATATGAATACAAAAGAATCTACTTACGCTCGATACACTCACCTAATCAACACTCATATCAAACCGCAATTAGGAAAGTATCAACTTTCAAAGCTCTCAACGGAAATCATTGAAACATTCATTGAAACTCAACTTACCAATGGACGCATAGATAATACCGGAGGTTTAGCACCTAAGACTGTTACGGATATTCTAACTATCATAAAGAGCACAATAGAATACGCCAATTATAAAGGTTTACCTGTAATATGTAATCTCAGCAAGCTCACAATCAAGAAAAAAGAAAAAGAAATGCGTGTTCTAACACAATCGGAGCAGGATGCGTTAATTGCTGTTCTTACAGATGATATGGATTTATATAAATTCGGAGTGCTTTTATCGCTGTACACTGGCATACGTGTTGGCGAACTGTGTGCATTACAATGGGAGGATTTTAATAATACACGAACTACTCTGAAGATAAGAAAGACAATGCAACGCATACAAGACACCGAAAACGGAGCTTTTTCAAAAACAAAAATAGTCATCACTGAACCTAAAAGCCAATGCTCTGTTCGTGAAATACCGCTACCATCATTTGTTACAGATATATCTCGTCAATTTGTTTCTAATCCCAAGTCCTATATCTTAACCGGAAGCGACCGCTATGTTGAGCCAAGAACTATGCAAAACCGATTCAAATCTTACATAAAAGCCAGCGGAATCTCTGATGCGAATTTTCACGCCCTCAGACACACGTTTGCCACCCGTTGTGTAGAAGTGGGATTTGAAATCAAAACTCTAAGCGAAATACTTGGACACGCCAATGTAAATATTACTCTAAATCGCTATGTTCATTCTTCATTTGAGTTAAAATGCTCCAATATGAATAAGCTGAGCTTACCAAAATAAGCCGTCAAAATTATCGTCAAAAAAGACCGAAGACCTTTGAAATACAAGGGATTCGGTCTTTTTTCGTTGAGTTATATACTTTACGAAAATTTATTTAGCATCTATGTAGAAAGGAGCTATTAGATGGACGATAAATCCAAATGGTTGCTAACGGATGAGGAAAAAGACGGCTTTATAGCTATGTTAACCCCAAATCTAACCATATTAAGAACCAAAGCGGAAATATCACAAGAAGAACTTGCGAACCTTATTGGCGTATCGAGGCAAACATATAGTGCGATAGAAAGAAAAATCAGAAAAATGGCTTGGAGCACCTATTTGTCTTTAGTTCTATTCTATGACCATAATCAAAAAACTCATAAATTGGTACGACAGCTTGCTATTTTCCCGCAGGAATTAATTATACGTTTTAATGACGGAACCGATTATTCCGATTATGAAGTCGGTTCATTTCTTGGAGAAAAGTCTTCTGAAATCGTTGAAGATTTAGATGAGCAAGCTAAAAAAGTTATTCGTGCAGTTGTAATGACGGAATATGCCAGATGCAAATCTGATTAAATAAAGTGGTCTAAAAAAATTGTGTTGAAACGGTATTATGAGGTGCGAACCGTTTCTGATGGATATATACCACGGCTTTGTACGACAGGAGGACACTAATGGAGAACGAAAAATTTGAACTTATATTAGATGAAGCACAAGCTAATGCTGCCTTGGAAAAGGGAATGCTGTATGCAGATGCTTTTGTTAATAAGAATTATTTAATCAATCTGGAGCGTTATCCGTTGGTGGAGCTTGATGAAGCGGAGAAGTCCGATGAATATATCCGTCTGTATCAAATCGAACGCATTGTTTACGATGTTGATGAAAATGCTAACGATAAGCTCATCAGCGTGTATAGTGCTTTCTTCAATATTCAAGCTGCAGGTCTCCTCGTAATTAAGAGCACAAGAAATGCACTTGGATTTTACATTGGCGTTCGTTCTGTCGATAACACTTCCACAGCAGAAGCTATTTTGGAAAAAAGCTTCAAGGGTAATTTCGCTGGAAGTCAGATTCAGGCTATCCCTCAAGAAGAAGTTCAGAAGGTCTTGGGTTCTATAAATAAGAGTGGACGTTTTGGAACTCATCAAAATGTTTCTTCGGTATCAATCGTGCCTTCTACAAGAGACGAAGACAAAGAACACTTTGTCCAAGGCATCGAGAAATTTATTGATACTATGAAAGGTTCAGAATACACTGCAATATTTATTGCTGAACCCTTGGATAAAGAAATTTTGGAACAGAGGAAACGTGGGTTACAAAAAATTTATTCGGGATTATCTCCGTTTGCCACCACACAGCTCTCTTATGGTGAGAACTACAGCAAGGCTGTTTCTAAAGGTATGAGCGAGAATTTTTCTAAAACCCTTAATGACAGTCTTACTGATACAACGAGCCATTTTAATAGCCGTTCCACCTCTCGTAGTCATGGTACTTCGTTTGGATTCTTGGGAATTGGTTTTAATAACAGTACGTCTACTGGTTATAGTTCTGGTAGCTCTTGGGCAAGCGCAGTAACTCGTGGAACATCTGAAACCAAGGGCGAAACCACAACCGAGACCGATACAGATACAACTGGAGATAGTCGTACTATTACCGTAACTAGCGAAAACAAATCGGTTAAATACATTCTTGAAAAAATCGACCAACATCTTGCTCGTATTAAGAACTGTGAAGCTTTTGGACTGTGGGATATTGCTTGTTATTTCGTTTCCGAAAACGTACAAACCTCCGTTGTTGCTGCAAGTACATACAAGGCATTGATGGCAGGATTTGATTCTGGCGTTGAAAACTCGTATGTCAACGTGTGGAAACAGGATAACACAGAGAACACACCTGCACTATTGGAATATTTGCGTTACTGTATTCATCCTCGTTTTTTTATCCCTGGCGATGACCAGTTTTTTGAGGTTGAAAGCCAGACTGTTAACCCTTGTAGCCTGATAAGCGGTAACGAAATGCCTTATATTATGGGACTTCCTCATCACTCTGTCCCTGGTGTAACTGTACTGAATATGGCAGAGTTTGGGCGTAATGTTAGGTTTTCGAGTGGTGCTCCTCGTGGAAAGAAGGTTGAACTTGGACAGGTATACCACATGGGCGAAAAAGAAACTGCAAGAGTCAAACTTGACCTTGAAAGTTTTCGTTCACACTGCTTCATAACTGGCTCAACGGGTTCCGGTAAATCCAATACAACATATCGCATTTTGGATGAAATGATTGAACACAAGATTCCTTTTTTGGTGGTTGAACCTGCCAAAGGCGAATATAAGCGTTACTACGGCAAGCTGCCTGGAATCCATGTTTATTGCACCAACCCCCGATATTACTCGATGCTTCACATCAATCCGTTCCGCTTTAACCAAGGAATACACGTCCTTGAGCACCTAGACAGATTGATTGAAATATTTAACGCTTGTTGGCCGCTATACGCAGCAATGCCCGCTATTCTCAAAGAATCATTTGAGAGAGCGTATATAAAATGCGGTTGGGATTTGGAAAACTCCATATACATTCCTAATGGTCATAGCAAGTTCCCGACATTTAATGATGTTTTGGAAGCATTGCCCGAAATCATCAATTCTTCCTCATACTCGTCAGATTCCAAGGGCGATTATACCGGAGCACTTGTAACGAGAGTTAAGTCTCTTACCAATGGCATTTCCGGTCAAGTTCTGTGTAGTGTCAACGATATTGATGAAGAATATCTATTTGACCAAAACACTATCGTTGACCTTAGCCGAGTCTCTTCCTTGGAAACTAAGAGCTTACTGATGGGTGTGCTGGTACTCAAATTGAATGAGTACCGTATGTGTACGAGCGAAGAAAATCAACCGCTTCGTCATGTAACCGTAATGGAAGAAGCACACAACATTTTGAAGCGTAGTCCTACTGGCGGTAGCGAAGGCTCAAATGTGCAGGCAAAATCCGTAGAAATGATTAGTTCTGCCATTGCAGAAATGCGTACATACGGAGAAGGTTTTATTATCGTTGACCAGTCTCCTACGGCAGTTGATGTATCTGCTGTAAAGAACACAAATACAAAAATTATTATGAGACTTCCCGATTATGAAGACTGCAAAATTGCAGGTCTTTCTATGGGACTTAATGATAGTCAAATAAGAGAAATATCCAGATTCCCTATGGGTGTTGCAGTTGTATATCAAAACAACTGGGTCGAAGCTGTTTTAACTCAAATTGACAAGAGTGAAGAGCAATATCACCAGACCGACCTTATCACAGATAACTACGCTATTGCTGTGATAAAAGGGCAGTTGGCAGTTGAACTTATTTTCCAATATGAAACAGGACTTGCTGCGGAAGAAGGTTTTCAGTTGGATGATTTGTTGGAAATCATAAACAGCTCCGATATAAATGCTTCCAAGAAGCAAGATATTGTTCAGTCAATGGTTGATTGGTGCTCGTGTTTTGAACGTGAGGCTCCTGTTAACGGTAGCTTTGCCGCAAAACTGGCAGAATTTATCAGTTGTAATGGTCTCTTTGAAGCTCTTCCGATTCGCTTTGCAAAAGACTATAAGAACGAACCTAAAATCACTCGTGATTGCATTGACAAAAAGGACATGGCTTCAATCAAAAAATGGTACAGCCGTGTTTATGACCATCTTGATAGCTATGTCCTTTTGACTGACGAAAACATCAAGAACAGAGTGCTTCGATACCTGCTTCTCAATAAACGTGTTGAGGAAATCAACTACAACAAATACCAGTTGATTTATGAGGGAATTTATGGAAAAGCGAGAGGCAATAAATGAATCAAGTAGTTGTATTTTATAACCCTTTTTTGCCCGAACTTAAAATATCGGTAAATGGCAAAAAATTATCTCCATATAGTTCCTTGATGAGCTTTCAGCATCAAAGGCTCGAAAAATGGTTTAATTGTTTGTTTGCAGAACTCTACCGTGAGGTGAATTCTGACTACGAAATGCTTTGTGTTTCAAACGAGTTTACTTGTGAATGGTTAGAGGCACTGGCAAACAGAAACTCTCATTGCATTTCCTTTGCGAGCCAAGCATTGCCAATAGATGCAAACGTATATGAAAGACTCGATAAATTGGAAATGTTGGGCGGCGAAGAAACTGATGAAAGAATAATCATTCCAGTCGTTAATGTAAGCAATAACGATGAAATGACTACAGCCGTTTATGAAGTTTTGGAGGAGCAAGGCATATTTGAAGATGTTTCAGACGATGGTATCACTTGGACGGATTGCCCTTTGACAACTGTTGAGATAAAGACTTTTGATGCCAATGACGAGCTTCCTTATGATGCCCCTGTAGTTATTGCTTTATGCGAAAGTGAGGATGACTACATCAGATTAGATACGGATGCTCCTATATACGCTTTAGTGATGGGAACCGAAACACGCTTTATTAAGCGGCAAGGAACTAAACTATATTTCAGCGTTGAACCCGATGACATTGGAAAACTTCTTTTAGGAATCATCGAAGAAGAAGCTTTGTGTCCATTTCTTTCTCAGTTAAGCTACAACTTTCCTGCTCATGAAAAAGAGTTCTTAACAGAAAGTGAAAAAGAAGATTTGGAGCTTGTGTGTCAAGCATCGCCTATGTGTACTGTTTCACTTCCACAAGTTTGTGATGTTGGACGTACCGTAGAACTGGATGTACATATTTTTCCCACCGATAGTAATGTTGCTTTGCGAGTTGTAACAGATTCAAGTGACATCGTGGATGTTGAAGGATGTACCTTATATCCTCGTGCTGCAGGTGCGGCTGAAATAGCCGTGTATATTGGGGATGACCCGTATCCGGTTGCAACAGAAGTCATAAAGGTTCGGCAACGCAATTTGATAACCGACATCACGCTGTTCCCCTCTGCTCTTTATATGCCGGCAGGTGGAACAAGCGAATTAACATTAACAATCGTTCCCGAAAATGCCGAGAACAAGGATGAAATTCGCTGGAGCTGTGATGACCACTCGGTAGCAACTGTGGATTTTTCTTCCGGTGTTATCACTGCAATAGATTGTGGACGTTGTTGCATAACTGCATATACCCAAGAAGTTTCAAAAACTATCTCTCTTGAAGTACAACCAGAAATTGAAGACATAATTTGTCCTTGCAGTTTTCTTGAACTTGGCGTCGGTGAACAGAAAGAATGGAAATATCAACTTGTTCCAGAAAATGCTTACGGCAAAGATTTTTTAAGAGCTGTAAGTAGCGATAAGAATGTAGCCGAGTACAGAGGCGGTTATGTGCTGGGTAGAGGTTTGGGCGAGTGCAAAATTTATATTAAGAACCAAAGTGGTTCTGTAAGCCGGGAATTAAAGGTTTCGGTAAAGAAAAGCAAAAAGTTTTGGTAATTTACAGATTGGAGGTGAGCTAAGTGCAGAGCGTGTATTACAACAACTTGGGGGCTAATAAACGAATATATGATGCCGCCCTCCAATGCTTTCAAAATAGAGGAAAAAGTTTTCCTGTTACCGGTTCAATTCAGGCGGCTGAATTGGCTATTGAGGTTTTGAATGACCATCCAGAGATTTTTTATGTAGGTCAAGAATTTCGTGTTATGTCGAGTTTGATGCGGAGAGATATAATGCCCGTTTATCTATACTCTCATGCCGAATCTGTGAAGATTCGCAATCAATTAGATGCTGCTGCTCAGACAATTATTAGCGAGCATATCAACGACCACCAATCAGATTATGATAAGGTTCGCTCCCTACATGACTATCTCAAAAGCAACTTAGAGTACGATACTGTTGCTGCAGCCAGTCATAGACCTAATGAACGTAATATTGCAGAAGCCCATAACATAATTGGTGCGCTTTTGAAAAACAAGTGTGTGTGTGAAGGGTTTGCGAAAGCATTTAAGTTCTTGTGTGACAAAATCGGTTTGGAGTGTTGGGTTGTTTCCGGTAAAGGTAGCAGTTCCATCGGTGCCGGTCCTCACGCATGGAACATTGTAAAAATAAATGGTTATTACCACCATGTTGATGTTACTTGGGATAACCAATATTCAGATTCGTCAGCCGTACCAAACTATGGCTATATGAATTTGAGCGACGATGAAATTGCAAAAGACCATACATGGAATAGAAAGCACTACCCCGAATGTCCGTCTTCTCCATACAACTATTTCAGAGTGAACAATGCGTTGATTGATAGTAAAGCTCAGCTGGAAAGTATGCTGTACAACAGCCTCCAGATGGAAGAAGAATTCATTATGTTTCGTGTTGTGCGTGGAAGCATCCTGGAGCGAGAAATAAACGGTTGTTTAACAGACAGCATCCAGAGAACTGCCAACCGTTGCAAACACATTTCTGTTCCCACCTTTCGTTACGGTGGAGTGCCAGAGCAGCTCACATTTTTCGTTCAACCTGATTACTGCTATAGATAAGGAGGACGAACATGAAACGACTGGAACAGCAAGCACCTGTTGAGCAACTCGGTCAAACAGGTGGAGAAACTGCAATAGACACTCAAATTGAAGTTGACCTTATATGTGGTGGTGTAGGATTCGATGATGGTCCCATAGATGACGGTCAATGGCTAAAAGAAGCTCGTGACCAGCAAAAAAGCAAAGTGAAAGATAAGGAGGTGTAAGTAATGTCAGAAATTGAAGGTGGCGGCGGTGGCTCTGTTGAAAGCGGTGGCGGCGAAGTTAGTAGCAGTTCCGAGGTGAGTGAAGCTTCTACAGCCGAGACTGGAGGAGAATCTTCCGAAGCTACGCAAGAGGCTGCAACCGAAGAAGCTGGTGAATCAGGCGGTTTTGATGAGGATACTGACACTACTGAATCTCCCGAAGATAGTGCCGAGGAATATGATGAGTCTGATTCCGAGGGAGAACCGGATGATAGCCAAGAGGTTGGTTTTTCCGATGGTGACGATGTAGATAATGCCGATTCACAATATGAAGGCTCTGATTACGAAAATGATGATACATCTTCTGGTGATGAAGATGGAGTTGGGTTTGACGATTCCGACGATGATATAAGTGACGGAACCGATGAAGATACTGATAGCGATGCAGATTCTTCTGATTCACCTATGGACGAGGATAATGATGAATCGTTTGACGAACCCAATGATTCTGAGGATGAGTCCTCCGAATCCGATTTGGAGAACCAAGAAAACGAAGATATAGGTGAAACTGAGGATTATTCTGACGAAGAATCCCCCAATGATAGAACCGAAGACGGTGATGATATCGACGATGCACAGGATGACGGTGAAGCTCAGACCGAGGATACTGACTCCACCGCTGACGGCGATGAATCCGATGGCGATGTGGATAACGACGGTGAACCCGATGATACTGAGAATGATACCGACTCTGACTCCGAAGACAGTAATAACATCGACGATGATTGGGGTGCTCAAGAGGATGAAGATGCAGGAGAACCCGAAGATTACTCTGACGAAGACTCCCTTGATAATGGCATTGACGATGTGCAGGATGACGGAGAAGCTCAGACCGAGGATACCGACCCCACCGCTGACGGCGATGAAGCCGATGGCGATATAGATAATGATGGTGAACCCGATGGTACTGAGGCTGATACTGAAGCCGACACCGAAGACGGTGATGACATCAACGATGCACAGGATGACGGTGAAGCTCAGACCGAGGACACTGACCCAACCGCTGACGACGAAGCCGAGGGTAATGAGGCTGATACCGAAGATAGTGATGACATCGACAATGATTGGAATGCCCAAGAGGATGAAGATGCAGGAGAACCCGAAGATTACTCTGACGAAGAATCCCTTGATGACAGCACCGACGATGAACAGGATGATGGCGAAGCTCAGACCGAGGATACTGACTCCACCGCTAACGGCGATGAAGCTGAGGGTGATATGGATAACGATGGTGAACCCAATGGTACTGATGCTGATACCGAAGCCGACACCGAAGACAGTGACGACATCGACGATGCACAGGATGACAGTGAGGCTCAGACCGAGGATACCGACTCCACCGCTGACGGCGATGAAGCCGATGGTGACATGGATAACGACGGTGAACCCGATGGTACTGAGGCTGATACCGAAGCCGACACCGAAGACGGTGATGACATCAACGATGCACAGGATGACGGTGAAG
>CAZYXN010000105.1:0-9139 GCA_964651105.1 uncultured Muribaculum sp.
CCGTGATTTCACCGGTTTTTCATCGGCAAACCGATTAGGGAATTCCAGATGTTGCTTCGGGCGTATC
Organism: uncultured Muribaculum sp.; assembly: GCA_964651105.1. Lineage (GTDB taxonomy): Bacteria > Bacteroidota > Bacteroidia > Bacteroidales > Muribaculaceae > Muribaculum. The sequence continues at coordinate 68 of CAZYXN010000105.1, forward strand.
ATGGCATAAATGACCAAAAACACACCGAGCAATATGAATGGAATGCTAAGTTGCTGTCCGATATTGAGTGTCATTGTCGCCTCGCGGGCTACTTGGTCATTCTTGATAAACTCGATGATGAATCTTGGTAAAAATATTCCGATGAAGAAAATACCCAAAATCAATCCAGGCCTTTCTTCAGCATTCTTTTTCCAATACATCCACATCAGCAATCCAAACAAAGCGAAATAACACAACGCCTCATAAATCTGAGTCGGATGCACTGCCTGTCCCTCATAAAGCTCATGCCATTCACGCGAACGTACAAACATGAATCCCCATGGAAGATCGGTAGCCGTACCGAATATCTCAGAATTGAACAGATTGCCAAGACGAATTAATCCGCCGACAAGAGCTATAGCTATTACGAGACGGTCAAATGTCCATAACGGACTTCTCTTAGTCACAAAAACAGAATATAGAATTACGGCCAGTATTATGGCAATAGTTCCTCCATGACTGGCAAGCCCCCCTTCCCATATATACAGAATCTTAATCGGGTCGGCCTTATAAATATCCCATTCATAGAAAAACACATGCCCGAGACGAGCTCCGACAATAGTGGCAATCACGACATATATCAGCAATATGCCAAGCCATTTTTCCGGAGCGCCCTCATGTTTAAACATACGGGCCACAATCTCATATCCAACCAAAAATCCGATAGCAAACATTAGACCATACCATCGCACAGTCACAAATCCGCTAAAGATTTCAGGGCTAACATTCCAAGTGATGAAATCAAGCATTTCAGATTAAACTAAATGACGGACAAGTTCTTCGCGGTCACCATAGAGCATGTCAATCACAGGAATCTCAATCATTGTATAAGCTCCCGGACGCTGAATCATTGACGCACGAGCGACACCGACTAAAATCTGAGCTGTCAATGCCGGATTATTAATCGACATATTGAATTCAAACCGTTGGTTCTGAGTAATTCCGGAAACACCTTTGCGAACCATGTTCACTCCATGCCCCATATCCTTGATGTCATCTACAGACGGCACAGCAAACACATGGGTTTCATCGCTTGCAAAGTAAGAATCTTCCTTAACGGCTTTAGCGATATCCTCAATCTTATGGCCATCCTCAACCTCTACATAAACCATACGGCGATGTATTCCGGTTCCTAACGGAATAGTCATTGACAAGGCATTCTTCACTCCTGGTTTAGACTTGACTGCAACAGTATGTCCCATACTCATACCCGGGCCGAAATTGGTGTAAGTGATACCCTTCGGAGCCGCAGCCTGCATCAAAGCACGCACAACCGAGTCACTGCCCGGATCCCATCCGGCAGAAATTATCGCCACCGATCCGTGCTCTTTTGCTATCGCATCCAGATTGCGGCGCAAATCTACAATACTCGTGTGAATGTCAAAACTGTCAACAGTGTTAATGCCTTTCGCAAGAAGAACCGATGCATGCTTTTCAACTTCACGAGTAGGAGTACACAGAATAGCGACATCAACATCATCAAGCTCAAGCGCGTCGGCCACTACTTTAAATCCGGCAAGTTCAACAGGCACATCAGCCGGATTACGGCGCACGATGCCGGCGACCTCAAAATCGGGAGCCTGCATCAATGCGTCAAGTACAAATTTTCCAATGTTGCCATATCCGACTATGGCAGCTCTAATTTTTTTCATATAGTTTAATTAAAAACAGCTTCTTATTCCGGCTGGCGTCCGTTGACGATAGCCTCAGTATCGCGGGCAATCATAAACTCTTCGTCGGTAGGAATAACAACTACCTTGACTTTTGAGTCGGAAGCTGAAATCACCTTTTCTTCACCACGGCTGTTATCGTTGATATCATTATCAATCTTAACGCCAAGATAAGTCAAGTGGTCACAGACATATTTACGTAGGCTCTTCTGGTTTTCACCAACACCGCCGGTAAACACGATTATATCAACGCCATTGAGCACAGCAGCATAAGCGCCGATATACTTCACAATACGATACATGTACATGTCAAGTCCGAGTTTTGCTCGTTCATTGCCGGCTTCAATAGCAGCCTCAATGTCACGCATGTCGGAAGAGACACCTGAAATACCGAGAATACCGCTCTTCTTGTTGATGAGATTGCTCAACTGCTTGCTGTCAAGGTGCTCTTTGTCCATAATGAAGGTCAACGCGCCAGGATCAACATCACCGACACGGGTACCCATCATCAATCCCTCCACAGGAGTCAACCCCATGGAAGTGTCGATGCTCTTTCCGTCTTTAACAGCAGTGATAGAAACACCGTTGCCGATGTGGCAAGTGATAATCTTCTGAGATTTATAATCAACTCCGAGGAAATCACATACCCGACGAGCTACATAGCGGTGACTTGTGCCGTGGAATCCATAACGACGTATGCTGTACTTGTCATACATCTCGTAAGGGAGAGCGTACATATAAGCTTCCGCCGGCATTGTCTGATGGAAAGCAGTATCAAATACGGCGACCTGAGGAATACCAGGCATAAGTTCTGTAATAGCGTCAATACCGGTCATGTTTGCAGGATTATGAAGCGGAGCCACATCGTAGCACTCCTTAATCTTCTCAATCACTTCATCGTCAATTTTCACGCTTTTATTGAATTTCTCCCCACCATGAACAACACGATGACCAACCGCATCAATCTCTTTAAGACTCTTGATACATCCGTATGTCGGGTCAGCAAGGATATTCAATATATCATTTACAGCTTTCTTATGGTCAGGAATCGGCTCTACAATACTCTTCTTTTCACCATCAGGAAGACGGAACTTAAGAAACGAATCGGGCAATCCGATTTTTTCCACTCCGCCTTCAGCAAGAGTAGCCTTATTATCGATATCGATAAGTTTATATTTAACTGAACTGCTGCCGCAGTTAAGAACAAGAATATTCATTTTGATTATGATTAAAATCTGTAATTATTTACGTGATTTAGCACCTATAGCCTGGTTACAGGTAATGATGATAGTTTTGTATATATCTTCCGGGAAGCATCCACGAGACAAGTCATTTACCGGAGCGGCAAGACCTTGAAGCACCGGGCCTACAGCCTGAACGCCGGCAAGACGCTGAACGAGTTTATATGCTATATTTCCAGCTTCAAGCGACGGGAACACAAGCACATCGGCAGTTCCTGCTACAGAACTTCCAGGAGCTTTGCTCTTAGCCACACCGGGAACAATAGCGGCATCAGTCTGAAGTTCTCCGTCAATCAACAAATCAGGAGCGGTCTCCTTAACCAATTTAACAGCTTCAATCACTTTGTCAACACGCTCATGTTTGGCGCTGCCCTTTGTAGAGAAGCTCAACATTGCGATACGCGGCTCGATATTTGCGATATCACGCGCAGTATCGGCAGTAGAAAGAGCGATCTGGGCAAGTTCCTTGGCTGTCGGATCAGGAAGGACCGCACAGTCAGCGAATACCATCAAATCATCCTGACCGAATGGAGAGCCATCAGGAAGCAACATAATGAACGCGCCTGAAACCACTTCAATACCGGGCTTGGTCTTAATAACCTGGAATGCCGCACGAAGCACGTTTCCGGTAGTATTCAACGCTCCGGCCACCTGACCGTCGGCATCTCCGTTTTTAATCATAAGACAGCCGAGATACAACGGATTCTTGGTAGTCTTAATGGCATCTTCCATTGAAATGCCCTTCTTCTTACGAAGTTCATAGAATATCGGCGCATATTTTTCAATCACTTCCGGATCGTCAGGATTAACGATTTTGGCCTTGCAAATATTTGTGAGGCTCAATTCCTTAGCAGCTTCCGATATTTCCGCAGGATTACCTATAAGGATAATATCAGCGAGACCTTCAGTAATGATACGGTCAGCTGCGGTAAGAGTACGAGGTTCTGTGCTTTCCGGCAACACGATACGCTGGCGTTGCTGTTTTGCCTTAGCGGTCAATTTTTCAAATAGTCCCATTTCGATTTAAGTTAAAGTAGATTTTTAATATTGCAAATTTACTCTTTTTCGACAACAAATTGTCTTAAAATTAACTATTTTTTCCGTTTTACTCACAGGCAAAATTATAATCCCCCTTTTATAACATCGATGCCATATTGAAATCCGAAACAAACAGTATCAGAGCATATGTTTTTCAATTGCAAAGATAATACACAATTTCATAAAAAGTAGGCACAAATTATCGCAAGGCAGTAAAAAAATTTCAATCAGCATGATAAAAGATTCAAACGCAGGCAATAAAAAGGCCACAGACATCAAGCCTGCAGCCTTTTATCATTTTATCAATTTATCAGCTATTACATTATGCCCTGTTCCATCATAGCATGAGCAACCTTCATGAAACCGGCGATATTTGCACCCTTCATGTAGTTGATGTAACCATCAGGCTCCAAACCATATTTTACACATTGTTCATGAATATCGTCCATTATACCGTGAAGTTTCTGATCAACCTCCTCAGCACTCCACTGAAGATGCATAGCGTTCTGGCTCATTTCAAGACCTGAAGTAGCAACGCCGCCCGCATTAACAGCCTTACCAGGAGCATAAATCGTACGAGTAGCAATGAAATGATCGATGGCCTCGGGAGTACATCCCATATTGGACACTTCGGCTACAAGCTGCACATGATTGTGGACAAGCATCTTTGCATCCTCGCCGGCAAGCTCGTTCTGAGTCGCACATGGAAGAGCGATATCAACCTTCTGCTCCCAAGGTTTACGTCCCGGGAAGAATGTTGCGTTAGGATATTTTTCAGCATACGGCTCCACGATATCGTTGCCTGACGCTCTCAATTCAAGCATATAGTCGATCTTATCACCGGATATGCCGTCAGGATCATATATATATCCGTCAGGGCCAGAAATAGTCACGACCTTGGCTCCAAGTTCAGTAGCTTTCAAAGTAGCGCCCCATGCCACATTGCCGAATCCGGATACCGCCACGGTTTTACCCTTGATTGACTCTCCTTTACGAGCAAGCATATCGTTGACAAAATAGATGGCTCCGAAACCGGTAGCTTCAGGACGTATGCGCGAACCGCCAAAGTCGAGTCCCTTGCCGGTAAATGTACCCGTACACTCGTTGACGAGCTTCTTATACATGCCATACATATACCCTACTTCACGACCGCCTACACCGATATCGCCGGCGGGCACGTCACGGTCAGGCCCGAGGTTCTTCCACAAACCAAGGATAAACGCCTGACAAAAACGCATAATCTCGCGATCGCTTTTTCCTCGAGGAGAAAAATCAGAACCACCCTTTGCTCCTCCCATTGGAAGAGTAGTAAGAGCGTTTTTAAATGTCTGCTCAAATCCAAGGAACTTCAGTATTGAAAGATTGACAGATGCATGGAAACGAATGCCGCCTTTATACGGGCCAATCGCATTGTTGAACTGCACACGATAACCAAGATTGGTCTGAACCTCTCCCTTATCGTCAATCCATGTCACACGGAAGGTCACGATTTTGTCAGGTTCAACCATACGTTCAATTATACGCGCTTTCTCAAATTCAGGATGCTTGTTGTATACATCGCCAACAGAAAGTAACACTTCTCTTACCGCCTGAAGATATTCTTTTTCTCCAGGGTGTTTTGCCTCAAGGGCATTCATGATATTATTAATATCCATATCCTGTATAGATTTATGAATGAGTAATGCAAAAATAAAAATATAATTTTAAATAACGAACATTAATGTCATATTTTTTACTCTTGCTTACAAATTTTCCTCATATCGAGTTTTGGCAATATGCTACCCTGCGCACACAAAAAGAGCGTAAACCGATAAAACCCAATCGGTTTACGCTCTTATATTTAATGAAACAGATTACTTTTTGTCGTAGTGCCGGGCATGATGACGATGTTCTGCGGATTTCATGTCACGATTTCCTTTCGATTTGTCACCTTTATCCATTTTAGCCTTCATCGCTCCATCTCTTGCAGGAGCGACACCTCTGCCCTGCGGCTGGGCAACAGCTATGTTTTCCAAAAATATCACATACTGGTCAGGGCCGATAATGTCACGTATCTGATGAAAATAATCAAGCTTGTCAGCTCTGCGAACTGAATCATTCATCTGACGAGATTGACGACTATACTCTCTGGCAGCCGACATTTTTTCCTGACGTTGTTTATTCAGCGCGTCAATCTTCGCCTGCTGTTCCGGAGTGATTGTGGTTCCAATAAACGGATTGAAGTTTTTCAACGGTCCGGCAGGAACTACACATTTCTCTTTTGAGCACTCCGTTTTCGGACAATCGGCATCACATTTAGGCGCTTGAGCAAATGCGCTAAATGAAAGCATCGAGGCTCCAAGCAATATCGCTGTAATAAAATTCTTCTTCATTTTAAATCCAAATTAGTTGTTTGTTTTTGTGTCTCAAAATTGTTTATCTTATGATTTAAACAACAATTACCGGTTTAAAATGGCACTCGTATTTAACTACAAATTAACAATTTTAGGAAATATCTATAAATTCAGCCCGACAATAATTCCAAAAATCTAATCTAAAATGGACAGATATTATTCGGATTATCGAATGCGGTCGTAGCTTTTTAAAGTGTTTTCATCAGCTTTTATACGTCGATACCCCCATATACTAAACACAAGAGCCAGAACAGGGAGCAACGCATACCAACTCCAAAGCACTCCGATGGAATTTTCCACATTATTATAATACAATAGAGAACCAATCATGAGAACAACAATCAATATATCGGATATGACAACCACCCGTTTCTGTAACTTCAAATCACCATACAGGAAAATCGAGATGAACAGCAGCAAACCAATCAGCAAATCAAGAATAAACAACGGCAAAGCGTTCTTCAATACGGCAGGAACCACCTCATCAGGTAAAACCACATCACACACAGGAAGGAATGCAAACAAACAGATTGCAAGTCCGGCAAAAAACAGCAGCACCGACTGCCAACGTTGTATAACCATAATGTATTAAATGTTAATTATAAAGACCACAAAATTACAACACTTCGGCAAATAATTCGTAACTTTGCAGTCACATTTTGCGAAACAATATATTTCAACAATTATAACATGATAGCGGTCAACAACTTAACTCAGCAATTCGGCAAGCGTGTCTTATTTCAGGATGTAAATCTCAAATTCACTCCAGGCAATTGTTATGGAATAATCGGAGCCAACGGCGCCGGGAAATCCACCCTGATGCGCATTCTTAGCGATCAGCTCTCCCCTACCCACGGGACAATAACTCAAGGGCCAGGCGAACGCATGTCGGTACTTGAACAGGACCACTTCAAGTTTGACGAATGCACGGTAATCAACACAGTCCTCCAGGGTCATACCGTGCTTTGGGACATAATGCAGGAAAAAGACGCGATATACTGCAAAGAAGATTTTTCAGATGAAGACGGCGTACGTGCCGCAGAGTTGGAAGAAAAGTTTGCAGAACTTGAAGGATGGAACGCGGAAAGTGACGCAGCCGCACTGCTTAGCGGTCTTGGAATCAAAGAAGAGAAGCACCATATGCTCATGAAGGATATGAGCGGAAATGAAAAAGTGAGGGTTCTATTAGCAAAAGCTCTTTTCGGAAATCCTGACAACCTTCTTCTCGACGAGCCAACCAACGACCTCGACCTCGACACCGTAGCATGGCTTGAAGATTATCTGTCAAAATTCGAGAACACGGTTCTTGTCGTTTCTCACGACCGCCACTTCCTCGATTCTGTATGCACCCACACACTTGACATCGATTACAATAAAATGACCCTGTTTGCCGGAAACTACAGTTTCTGGTATGAATCGTCACAGCTCGCGCTTCGCCAGCAACAACAACAGAATAAAAAAGCCGAGGAAAAACGCAAAGAACTTCTTGAGTTCATCCAGCGATTCTCAGCCAATGTGGCAAAGTCCAAACAGACCACATCCCGCAAAAAGATGCTTGAAAAACTTAATGTGGAAGAGATTCAGCCTTCATCACGCCGTTATCCGGGAATCATATTCACTCCCGCACGCGAGCCAGGAAACAAAATTCTTGAAGTTCACGGACTCACCGCCTCTATCGACGGAGAAGTGCTGTTTAACGATGTTAATTTCCAGATAGAAAAGGGTGACAAAGTCGCATTTTTAAGTCATGATCCAAGAGCCATGACAGCATTGTTTGAGATCATAACAGGAAATCGCAAGCCCGACTCAAGCACATTTGAATGGGGACAGACAATCACTACCGCTTATCTGCCGCTTGACAACTCAGCATTTTTCAATACAGACATGAATCTTGTCGACTGGCTTTCACAATGGAGCGACGATTCAAGCGAAATATATCTAAAGGGGTTCCTCGGAAAGATGTTGTTCTCCGGAGAAGAAGTCCTAAAAAAAGCATCGGTTCTGTCGGGAGGAGAAAAAATGCGCTGCATGATAGCAAAAATGATGATGAAAGACGCCAACACACTTGTGCTCGACTCACCGACCAACCATCTCGATCTTGAGTCAATCCAGGCATTCAACAATACCCTGCAGGCATTTAAAGGCAACATATTATTCGCGTCACATGACCACGAATTCATCCAAACCATAGCCAATCGCATCATCGAACTCACTCCTAACGGAATAATCGACAAGATGATGGACTATGACGATTATATCACCGATGAACGAGTCGCAGCCGCACGCGAGAAACTTTACACCGCAAAATAACACTCCAATGGTAAAACATATCGTTACATTCAAGCTTAGCGGAAGCAAAGAGGAACGCATGGCGATAGCCGAATCATTTAAAAAAGCGCTTTTGCCACTTCCTGAACAAATAGAGGAACTTCAGTCGATGGAAGTTGGCATCAATTCCAATCCGGCGGAAGACTGGGATGTGGTTTTGACAGCAATAGTCCCTACCATGGCGGATGTCGCAGTCTATGCCAAGCATCCGGCTCATATAGCAGCCGCATCGCTACTGGGTTCTCATAAAGAGGCACGAGCGTGTGTGGATTACGAAATATAGCAGATTATCTATAATTTATAAACAGCTATAAAATGTATGCCCGGGGTATCTAACGACGGCCCGGGCATTAATATATTCCA
>CAZYXN010000106.1:0-9103 GCA_964651105.1 uncultured Muribaculum sp.
AAATTGACAGCGATGCCGCGCAGTATCTTGTAAACCGCCGCACGGACAAGTAACGACATTCAAACAATTCTCAAAACAATATTCCAACAACATTAAAACCTTTCAGAATGAAGAATGAAACCAATGTTCCGCAGGAGAACGTAGATGTTCCTGCACAGAGTGACAGCAACACCGAAAGCAAAAAGGACGACAAAAAAGACACCGGCAAACCGACCCGTTCAAGAGGTGAACTCAAGGCGGAGTTCGCCCACGTGCTTGCATTCCTCAACTCCTGCACACTTTATCAGGCGGACGCCGTGCGTGTCATGGTAAGCCACGCCACGGGTGGCGGCAAATATGAGGACATCAATCCGTCAGACAGACTGGCTGTAAACCGATTCCTGAACCAGGGTATGAACAAAGCCAACACTTTGACAGCCGATGCCGTGATGCCGTTCCGCATCGGGCGGTCTGAGGTTCTCCTTAACACTGTCACGCAGTTCTGCAACCAGGCACAGGCAATCAAGGCGACCGTCGCGCTAATGCGTATCACCACCGATGCCGAAGCTGCAAAGACAGCTTTTGACAGATTGCCCGACGGCAAGTAATCCCGGTACGGTGCGACCTGCAAGCGGTAAACTTTCCTGTCATATAGGCAAATAGAGCTAAAAAGCAGGGAAGGAATAGGAAGAAAAAGCAGGGAGGACAAATTAGCAGTGTTTCAAGATATGCCGCTGCATTACATTTCCTGACGGTCATTCCACGCACGGCCCTCTTGCCGTTGTCCATCCGTCCAACGGGGAACGCCGCTCGCAGGCTCGCACCGGTACCTTTTGTAAAACCATCAATTACCGCTTATGAAAACCGAACAGAAATTACCCGGCAACACGAAACCGGTTGAAACCAGAGATAGAATAACCGATGCCGCCGTGAATGCGGAAGACACGGAAAACAAAAAGAAGAAAGTCAAGGAGAAACGTGATTCGACAATCTCGTTCCGTGTCAGCAAGTCGCAACGGGAGAAGATTACAGGCCTTGCCGGAGAGTGCGGCATGAACCTCAGCGACTATGTGCTTTCCCGTGCATACGGATACGAACCGAAAGTACGGCTGACACCGGAACAGGAAGCAGTCCGCGAGCAGCTTTTCATCGCCCGCAGCGACTACGCGAAATATACCTCGATGCTTAACGCGATGTCACAGGACGAGCGACGGGCGATGTTCCGCAACCGACCGTGGATGATAGGTGTGCTCCAGCTTCTCGGCAAGACTGCGAACAGAATCACAAGGCTCATCAAAAAGCATTTCACACCGAACCGCATACCGGGAGTGAAAACAGTAACAGTACAACAGGAATCAGCACCAGAAACAGACATTAGACAGGAATCCACATGATAGGTAAAGCCAAATCCATAAGGCACGGAATAAACGACATCCGATACATTTCGGGAGAGTCGAGACACAAGGAGCATCCGGAACTTATATACCATGTCAAGGACAATCTTCTTCCGTGCGAGCTTGACGCGCAGGGAGTTTATGACATGATGAAAGCCCAAGCACCAATGGTCAAGAATGTGATCCGCATTGAAATCAGTCCGGCAAAGGAGCATACCGAAAACTTCACCAGGCAGGACTGGCAGCAACTTTGGGATGACTTTGTCCGTGAGTTCGACAAAATAGAGATGGCGGATGACGACGGAAAGGTGTATTCGCATAAGACAAACCTTGCGAACAGCATCTACACGGTGTGGCTGCATCTTGAATCCGACAGTCGGATTCCCCACCTCCATGCCGCCGTGTGCCGCAAGGACAGGAACGGCAGGACGAACAACGACCACAAGATACACATCCGCGTGCATGATGCGGCGCAGGAGGTAGCCATTAAGCGTGGGTGGATAACCGCGATGGAAATCCACAAGGCAAACGCCGTCAAGGTTGCCGAAGACCTTATGGATATTCTGCGGACAATGCCGTCATGGTCTTGGGGTAATTATGTCGCAAGGGTACAGGCAAAAGGTTACACACTTATGGTACGGCCTGACAAGAAGAATGCCATAAAAGGCTATACAATCGGAAAAGGGAAAGCCGTGTTCAAGGCATCCGAACTTGGCAAGGGGCGCAAACTCATGGCATCGAAAATAGAACAAACATGGCAGAAACTTCACGGTCAGTCCGAAACAAAGCCGGTGCAGCCTGTCGGGAAAACCGGGACAAAGACGGATGCACCTGTTATACCTGTCGCCGCAAAATCGGAAACACAACCTGCGACACATTCCGGCAAACCTGTCGCAGATTATTCGTCATGGCGTGAAAACACCTCCCGATACGAGTTGTCGCACGACGGCAAGACCTCCCTGTTCTACATTCCCGATGATGTCATGCAGGTGTTCAACGATGAGTTCGACTACCGCGAGACATCAAACTGGAAAGAACTCACCGACATAGCGGTTGCCTTGTTCGTAAGTCTGACAGTTCTTGACACCGTTTCTACCGGTAGTGGCGGAGGCGGCTCGAACAATGATGACAACTGGCGTGACAGGAAAGACGAAGACGAGATTGAACGCGCCCGCAGATGCGCCCGTGCCGCAGTGGCGCATCTTGGGAAGAAAACAAAATCAGGATACAAGAGATAAAGAATATACCTATGGCAAACAGGAAATACGATTACAGCGATGAAGTGCAGCAATCCGCAGAAGCCACCTCCGAAATGGCAAAGACATCAGAGGCAACGGAGGTAACGGCGGAGGAAATACGCCAGCAAAGACTTGAACAGCGTAATGACGCGCTTGCCAACGAGTTTCACAAACTCAAGCCGGAGATTGCGGAGACATACAGACTGTTGAACAAACTCATTGAAGGAATCGGTGCATACGCGGGCACGATGCAGAATCTCCATGACCTGTTGAAATCATCATTCCCGATACGATTCACTGACACCGACAGACAGGCATTGATAAAAGAAGTTCATGCCGTTGCCAACGATGCTATAACGCAAATCCGCAATAATCGCGAGAAGGCGAACAAAGATATCTACCGCAATGACAACCGCATTTCCATGACACAGACAACATTCTGGTGCATGATTGCATTGCTACTGACGCTTGTCACGTTTTTTACCCTCGTCATATTCGCCAATGTAAAACTGATTCATTCAGAAGTCCTGACTGAATTAAGCATTATATATATATGCCTGACCGTCTTTATTCTCTGTATAACCGGTTACGTTTTTTACAAATTCCACCGTTAATCGACTAAAGGTAGATATGATAGAGGCGTGGCTGTCCCCATTGTAAGGGAATTGCCACGCCTCTATTAATAGATGATTATACCTGACCTTTATCTTATTATAGGGTTCCATGATTATACACAAATAATCCTACTGACAGCGAATGTTACAGGCAACAAAAACAGATGTTCTCCCCTTTATATTGTCTGATTATGAAATTCTATATCCCGTATAGGAATAGAATTTAAAGAACACACGGGGAAACGTGGACAGGATACGCATTAGCATTGTCTGTCGCGAATGGAAAAAGCGTCCGGGCGATATCTGCTCAATGAGGCGCAGACGTGGATTCCATGATTCGAGAATACGACCGTCATTCACGCCCCATTTGAAAGATGCTTCCATGTTTTTAAGGGCGTCGTGTTTATTCTGTTTTTTGACACCAAGAGTTCCCATTGTGTCAAACCAGATTTCCGCATCGCTGAAACGGTCGCACAGGTCATTGAAAAATTGTCGGAGCGTAGCTTCGTCAAAATACATGATTATTCCCTCGGCGATAAAGAGAATAGCACTGTCGGGATGTTCTTTCTTGATTCGATCCATCCAGCCGTGATTGAACATAGATTCCGAAATATAGGTTTCGTTTGACACCTCCGGAATGAAATGGTTGCGCAGATTTATAGTATCAGGCAGATCAAGACTGTAAAAAGTCACATCTTTTTCATCTTTCACTGTGCGCTGGCAGCGGGCATCAAGACCGCATCCGATGTTGACTATCACAGGATTCACATGAGAGCGAACAAAGGACTTCACCATATCATCAAAGAAACGGCATCTTATGGCACATCCGATTTCGCTCATTTTTGCAGTGTCGAATTTTGAATAGTCATATTCGACCTGTTCGACGAGGGTTTGCGCCACGGGGTCATGTACTATTGCGTCATTTCCTCGGCGGCTTTCTTTTGCCCGCATATATAGCGGAATCAAAAGAGTTTCCGAGATATCGTTACTGAATTTATATTCTGACATTCCGGGATTATTTATGTTTTCTGTATGATTTGACTTTGTCCCAGCAAAGGACACAAAGTATCCAACTGACTATCATCGTAACCGGCAAGAGTGGCAACTGCACGGGGTTGAAATCCACCATTTCAAAGCAGTGGACACTATTGAAAAGCGCCATAATCGTGGCAAGTATGGCATTGACCATATTGCCATGACGACCGCTCCAGAACATCGTGCAGAGTATTCCGGAAACAGGAATCAGATAGGTTATCACCATCATGAATACAAGCATACCGGTTGGAGCTTGACCGTCTTGAGAGATAGCGATATTTTCAGACCAGAACAAGGGCATCAGGTCTGCGAGAGAATGGATTGCGAGACCGCACATCACGACAATCCACAGGATTGTGATTTTTGTTTGTTTTTCCATTTGTTGATATTTTATTTGTTTAGAAACTGTATTTTAGTTTGAGCCATATTTCGGAATTTTTGGAATACATGGCGAACATACCGGCATCTGCATGAAACAGGTCATATCCGATGAAAGCATGAATCTGGTCCGTAATGGCGTAATCGGCTGCTAAGCGGTTATAAATCCCGCCGTTGGTAACATCCACATAAGCAAAGGTTGATATATTCAGGGTATTCCGCAGAAGATCTTTCCCGATTTTCACCGTAGCCATGCCGGAATTTCGGTATCCTGAAATATCTGAAGAGAAATCACTGATATATTTATGTGAATACTGCACGGCAAGTGTCCAGTCATTTCCCGGATAGAAATCTATGCCCAGCAAAGCATTTGTGGTATTTCTCCTCGGAAGCATTGTACTTGATTTTGCCGGGGACTGAACTTCATCAAGATATTCGGCAAATTCTCCACGAAAGACAAACTTCCCGACCGGAACTGACGCATCCGCTCCAATCATTGTCATCCGTTTGTGTTCTCCAGTGAATACAAGTTCTCCGTCATCATTTATTGTATGCGCGAACACCGGCATTTTATTCCATGTGTGCAATGCCGAAACCGAGAAATCCACTCCCGGAAGAAACACACTGAATTTTCCACCATATTCGGAGTTGCTTAATTTTTTTGCAGGAGTGTTGCCGAGATTTATCAGATATGGCTGGTTGACGCCGGGGAATGAAATTGCCCACGGATTTGATTTATCTGTCGGCAATTCAAAAAAAGACGGAACGGGAATGGCAATAATCTCAGCCGCCCAAGATGGTTTTATATATTTTACCCTTATACCTGTTACAGGTACACGTATATCATCGTAATCCTGCGCAAGATATTCGGTAAAGTCCATCGGTGAGATTATATCGGTCAGACGCATGGCATCAGCCACGCCCCATGTGACAATCTGTCTTCCGGCTCTTATATCCCAGTTTCCGACGCTGAAATAACCGTAAGCCTCACGCAACGAAAAGCCACTTTGTTCCTTGACGATGGAGTTGTATATGGCATTGGCTGACACAAATGCCCCTACGTTGCTCTTTTCAATGGTCAACTCGCCCCTGACTCTCATGCGTGACGACATCCATTTGTTTGGTTTATCGGTCTGCACGGCCTGATAGGTATCTACAAAGCCTTTTACCCTGACATCAAAGGCATCTTCATCCTGCGCAAAGGCAGGATGAAGGGATAAGCCCAAGATGATAATAAAGAGAATACGCTTCATTTGCCTTTCTCCAGACGGTTAACAGTAAACATCGAAGCATCCACCTTGACATTGTATTGCGGATTCTTCATGACAATGATTGTAGAGTGGCCTGTCTGCACATTCTTCATTTCCATACGGTGCTTTGTCCAGAATCCCTGTACTTTGGAAATCTGCGATACAGTCAACACTCGGTGAAGTTTATCCAGTTTGTCATAATATTCAACCCTGATTGGCATCAGACAATCCTGAGCTATCCAGCTTACTTTTCTGCTGTAAACCTCATGCTTGTCAACCGGGACAGATTCAACCACCCAGCACTTGTGGCCGTCTTTGTTCTCCTCTCTGAGAAGAGTATGTTTATCTTCATCTATATTGCGGTCACCCATGTCATCGTATGTGAAATCGGTTCCCATAAAATAGTCGGTCTTTGACGATGAGCCGCTGATACGGCGGGTTTTCTTCATCGCGGGCAGATAAAGCCATTTGTCATCGGCTTTACCAATCTGGTCGTAATCCCATGTCAGGAAACCGGTCCCTTTTACATCACCCGGATAGGTGAAGAACATGACTTTTTTGACATCCTTGCCGACATCCATAGCCCATGATTCCACCTTGCGCTCACGTTTCGTGCCGTTTTTCTTTACGAGCGTCAGTTCCATCTGCGAATAGCGGGTGTCTCCGTCGGGACGGTCATCGACCTGCTGCATGATGCTTCTGCCTGTCGGCTTTTGCGGATTGGCTGCAATGCCTGTGAAAGCCAGCACAAGGCACATTGCCATTGTCAGAAATGTGATTTTGATTTTCATTTTTTTGATTTTTATTATTTGTTGATATTCTTTTCTTTGCCATACACATGGAATTTGTCAACGAGTATCGGCGTTATGAACAAGTCCGCAATCAGGGCTGCCATGATGCCGATAACCGAGAGTATTCCGAAGTTCTTAAACTGCTCACATACCGATGTCGAGAATGTTGCGAACACTGCCGAGGTAATGAGCGATGATGTGATGATAGCCGTTCCGACAACATGGAATGTATTTTTTATTGCGGGTCGGTAATGCCCTGTTCTTACATATTCCAGTTTGGAATGTGTAATGAAGTGTATTGTGTCATCGACCGCCATGCCGAGAATCATTGGGATGATGCAGGCTGTCATCATATCAAGCGGGATGTCCATATATCCCATATATCCGCCAACACATATCGCCGGGAACAGATTGGGAATAAGTCCTATCAATCCAACTCTGATACTTTGGAATACAATCATAAGGATAAGACCGATAATCAGCACCGAAAGGAAGAAAGACTGAACCTGACCCCTGACCAGATATTGCATCATGGTGGTGAACTGCGGCAGATTGCCGACCATCGTAACTTTCGCATCTGGGAACAGTTCGTTTGCTTCCGCTTCGAGTTCGGCAAGCTCTCTTTCCGTTTCGGCGGAATTGAAATTCTCTATTTCCACCATAAGACGCAGCCGTCGGTAATCATAATCCATCCAGTATTCCGATTCCGTGCCACCGGCATTTTCATACAAAAGGAGCATCTGTGCTATCTCATCTTCATTTGACGGAATGGCATAGAAAGACTTTTCGCCGCCGTTGAGGGTCTGATTGAGATCCTTCAAAATATCCAGAATGGAAGTGGTGCGCTTTGTGAGCTGCATTTTATCAGCGTAATCTGACAGTTTTTCAAGCTGAACCATTGAAGCGGGCCGTTTTGCATCGCCATCTTCCGGGAACTCAATCATGACATCATATGAGTAAAGTGATCCGAGTTCCGATTTGCTGACTTCGAGCAAACTGTTGACATATGGAACTTTTTTACCCATCGTCCGCTCCATATCAAAAGCCGGCTCGACTCTGAATGCACCCAAAGCAAGAACTATTGACACGATAATGAATATCGCTGACACGGATTTAGAGTGACGCAATGTGAAGTCCCCTATACGCATAGATAGCAACGCAAGATATGAGACTTTTTCATTCTCAGATTTCGGCTTCTTGTTTCTTCCTATTGAAAGAAGTATGGGCGTGACAACAAGGGTTGTAAGCAGTACAAAAAGCACACACAGTGATGTATTGATGCCGATGGCCTTTACCGGACGGATGTCAACAGCCAGGAATGACAGCAGAGATACTATTGTGGTCGCGCCACAGAAGAATGTCGCCCAGCCGGTTTCCTCAATAGTTTCAACCACAGCTTTTTCCCGTTCTCCATGCAGCCGCATACGCTGACGGAAATATGAAAAGATATGGATGTTGTATGCGATTGCTACTGCAAATGCCAGCATTACCGGTATCATGGTTGTTGCTGAATCTACATAAAGCCCCAACCATCCGGCAACGCCGAATGTCAATATCAGTCCTCCGACTGTGGATATGAAAGGGGCTGTCACACCCTGCCATGACATAGTAGCGAACAGCATGACAAGGATAGATATGGCAAGGGCAATCATTACCATCCGCTTCATATCCTGCCCGATGAATTTCATCTTCTGCTGATTGACAAACGGCATACCGGTCGCCTTTGGATTCAGGGATGAATAACATGGTTTGGATATGATGCGTTCTACTTCCGCCCCGGTTATGAGGTCGGGAGCAACCGTGCCTGTTTTCTTCCACACTGTATCTTCAGGGAATGGTCGGAGTTTTATGACTATCCATGACAGACTGCCGTCTTTCGATACAAGTTTACGGGCAATTTCCGGCTTGCAGTATGCCTTTGTGCGGATAGAATCCAGTCCGGCACTGTCGGTCGGGATATTTTCCGGTACAATCTGCTCTATTGCCATGCCTTCCTCGTTGCCGACAAGAAATTCGATGTCGGTCAGAGATGTGATTTTGTCTATGTATGAAAGACTGTCAAGCAATTCGTTGGACAGCTTACGGAGCGTAGTCAATGACTCCGTCGTGAAGTGGTTGTCACATTCGGTCAGTATCCCGATGAAATAGTCGTTGCCGAAATGAGATTTGAACTCGTCGGTCTTGATTAACATAGGGTCTCCCTCGACAAAGTAATCATCGAAAGAGGTTTCCACTACGAGATGTTTTAGCCCGCACACGCCCCCGAAGACAGCAAGTGCGAAAAGCACGAGCGCGAGCCACCGGAAGCGGATGAGCCATTTGGCATAAATGCCAAATTTCCTGTTAATTAGTTCTATTTTCATAATTACTATATTGGTTTATTCATTCCGTCAATAATGAACAATGTTTTAAAATGTTCAAAAA
>CAZYXN010000107.1:0-6565 GCA_964651105.1 uncultured Muribaculum sp.
AAAAAACAATCAGTGGGCGGAATTGAATTTCGCCCACTGATTTATTCTTAGTTTATGCAAGGAATCCAAGCAGCACACCGGCGGCGACGGCCGAACCGATGACTCCTGCAACATTCGGCCCCATGGCATGCATGAGAAGATAGTTGCTCGGGTCGTATTCCAGTCCGAGATTATTGGAAATACGGGCAGACATCGGCACAGCCGATACACCGGCATTTCCAATAAGCGGATTGAGCTTTTTGGATTTTGGAAGAACAAGATTGAACAGCTTCACGAAAATCACACCTGAGGCAGAGGCGATGATGAATGCCATGAATCCAAGCGCGAAGATGAAGATGGTGTTCAGCGTGAGGAATTCGGTGGCCTGTGTTGACGCGCCCACGGTCATGCCCAACAGAATTGTCACGATGTCGGTCAGAGCGTTGCTTGCTGTCTTGGCAAGGCGATTGGTGACTCCGCATTCGCGAAGGAGATTGCCGAAGAAAAGCATGCCCAACAAGGGGATGCCTGACGGAACGACAAAGCATGTGAGCAGCAATCCCACGATAGGGAAGATTATCTTCTCGTTCTGAGATACGGCGCGCGCCGGTTTCATCTTGATGAGACGCTCGTTTTTGGTTGTGAGCAGTCGCATGATCGGCGGCTGAATGAGCGGAACGAGCGCCATGTAGGAGTAGGCCGACACGGCTATCGCTCCCATCAGATTAGGCGCAAGCTTTGATGACAGGAAGATTGCGGTAGGGCCGTCGGCGCCTCCGATGATTGCTATGGCTCCTGCCTGATCGGGCGAGAAGCCAAGCGCGAGGGCTACCATATAGGCTCCGAATATACCGAACTGGGCTGCGGCTCCGACAAGCATCAACTTAGGATTGGCGATAAGGGCGGAAAAGTCGGTCATCGCTCCAATCCCGAGGAAGATGAGCGGGGGATACCAACCGGCGCTCACTCCGTTGTAGAGGATATTTAAAACCGATCCTTCTTCATATATACCGATTTCAAGGCCGGCGGTGGCATTGAACGGAATGTTTCCAATCAATATACCGAACCCGATCGGCACGAGCAGCATCGGCTCAAAATTCTTTTTAATGGCGAGCCACAAGAAGAAAAGTCCTACAAGGAGCATCACCAGATGTTGCCATGTCGCATTGGCAAATCCGGTCAGCTCCCAGAACTGCTGGAAATTGGACGCCATAAAACTTTCAGTACTCATATACTTGATTACGTTTTAGGTTATCTATTAGCCAATAATCACGATATGAATTATTCGAGGGTAACCAATACGGCTCCTTCGAGTACTGAATCACCGCTTGCCACATTTATGGAGGCAATCTTTCCGTCGCGTCCGGCATGGATGGCGTTTTCCATCTTCATTGCCTCAAGAACGATTACGGTGTCGGCGGCAGAAACTGTGTCTCCGACTTTGCAGTTGACCGACAAGATTGTTCCGGGCAGCGGCGCGGTGACTTTGTAGCCTGAAGTCTGAACAGCGGCTTTAGCCACTACTTTTTCTCCCGACGCAGTACGCGGAGCGGCAGAAGGCCGTGGCGCGTTTACCACACTTACGGGCTTGTTCTTTTCAAGCTCCACTTTATAGGGTGTGCCGTTGACAAGAACATCGGCAATGTTGTCAACGATGTCTCCGATAGCCACGTTGTAAGTGTTACCGTTGATTTTGTATTTGTATTCTTTCATTGTTTTGTTGTTTTTACTTTTGTTGACTGTCAATGCGGGTTGTTAACGACGTGGAAGTTCACGCAATCCATAAATCTTGGAACTCCATGGAGAATAGCTCTTTCTTACCTTGTTGATAGTAATAATGGTGCTTTCGTGGTCGTGGGCGTTGAGATGCTCGTTGAGCGCCATGACAATGGCCGCGATTTCTTCTCCGGAATCATGGTCGGGACGTTCTTCCTTGGCAACAGTCTTGATGTCGACCCCTTGTGAACGCATTTTGTTGCGGCTGCTTATGCGCGCTCCGATGCGATTTATCGCATAGAATGACAAGCTTAACAACAGCAATGCCGAGAACACAATGCACATTGCCATAATAGTGAGACCGAAACCGTGGGCGTCTTCCTCGGCGAAACGGTCGACTTTCCGGTTGGTGTCAATAATTTTGTTGGCGCTGCTGGGGGTGATGTAAGATTCTTCGGTGCCTTCCCGTATTTCCCATGCTTCGGTACCGGTGCCGATACCGTCAAGAATACGGGCATAGGAAGTGTTTGGCAGAAGCGATGCCGGGACGGTTATGGAGTCGATAAGCGTGATTCCGTTTGCGTCATAGACACCGATCCAGTTGTCTTGTCCTGGAGTCAGGGAAAAGCTAAGGTGGAAAGTGCCTTTGCTCGGTTCTGAGTCAGCCCAAAAAATTATGTGCTGGCGTGGCGGGATTTCAGTATTCACATCACCAAGCGGCACGGGATATTTTTTTGGTTGCAGACTGTCGTTTGTGATGAAAACACTTGAAATCTCCATCGGGGCATAAGTTGAGTTGAAAAGCTCAATCCATGCTCCGTGTCGACCATAGTCATCGACATAGTTGCTGTCGTTCTGCACCATCACCTCGTTGATGCGCAATCCCCGTCGCCCCTGGGCGTTGGCGGCTGTACAGCAGGCGATGACAGTTACCAGCAATATCAATAAATTCTTTTTCATTGCTTTCGATGGCTTTATTATAGAGGTATGTTACCGTGTTTCTTTGCCGGATTGACTACCTTTTTGGTGGCCAGTTGCTGAAGGGCGCGGATTACGCGGAAGCGTGTGTTGCGCGGTTCGATAACATCATCGATATATCCGTAACGTGCCGCGTTGTAAGGATTGCAGAACAATTTGTTGTATTCGGCTTCCTTTTCTTCAAGGACTTTCTTGGGATCTTCAGCCTCTTTGGCTTCGCGTGCATAGAGGACTTCGACAGCTCCTGCTCCTCCCATAACTGCGATTTCAGCCGTAGGCCATGCATAGTTCATGTCTCCGCGAAGCTGCTTGCAGCTCATCACGATGTGGCTGCCTCCGTAGCTCTTGCGCAGTGTCACGGTTACTTTGGGCACGGTGGCTTCTCCGTAAGCGTAGAGGAGTTTTGCTCCATGAAGGATGACTCCGTTGTATTCTTGTCCGGTTCCAGGAAGGAAGCCCGGCACGTCGACCAAGGTTACCAAAGGAATGTTGAACGCGTCACAGAAACGTACAAACCGCGCTCCTTTTCGAGAAGCGTTGCTGTCAAGCACGCCGGCAAGGTATTTGGGCTGGTTGGCGACGATACCTACTGACTGTCCGTTCATTCGTGCAAAACCGACGATGATATTTTTAGCATAATCACGCTGAATTTCGAGGAACTCGCCATTGTCAACGATGGCTCCAATTACGCCATACATGTCGTAGGGCTTGTTGGCTGAGTCGGGAATAATTTCATTTAGAGAGTCTTCCATGCGGTCGACGGGGTCGGTGCATTCTACCAACGGCGGCTCTTCGAGATTGTTCTGGGGGATGTAGCTGAACAACTTGCGGATTATACGCAATGCGTCTTCTCCGTCTTCTGCGGCGAAATGCGCCACACCGCTTTTGCATGCGTGAACTTCGGCTCCGCCAAGGGCTTCCTGGGTGACATCTTCGCCGGTCACTGTCTTTACGACTTTAGGGCCGGTGAGGAACATGTAGGAGATGCCTTTGGCCATGATGGTGAAGTCGGTAAGAGCCGGAGAATATACGGCGCCGCCGGCGCATGGGCCGAGGATTGCCGAAATCTGAGGAATGACACCTGAAGCCATGATGTTGCGCTGGAAAATCTCGGCATATCCGCCAAGAGCGTTGATGCCTTCCTGAATACGGGCGCCGCCAGAGTCGTTGAGGCCTATCACCGGCGCGCCCATCTTCATTGCCATGTCCATCACTTTGCATATTTTCAATGCCATGGTCTCGGACAACGACCCTCCGAAGACTGTGAAATCCTGGGCGAATACATATACGAGACGGCCGTCGATGGTGCCGTAACCGGTTACGACTCCATCGCCGAGATAGCTCTTTTTATCTTGTCCGAAATTGGTGCAACGATGACGCACAAACATATCAAGCTCCTCGAAGCTTCCTTCGTCAAGAAGTTGGGCAATACGTTCGCGGGCTGTGTATTTGCCTTTGTCATGTTGCTTTTGGATTGCTTTTTCTCCTCCGCCGAGGCGTGCCTCTTCGCGGAGGGCAATCAGTTCCTGCACTTTTTCGAGTTGGTTGCTCATTTTCGTATTGAAGTAAGTGTGGGTGATAATTATTTTTTAGAAGGGTCTTCACATAGTTCGATCAGCGTTCCGCAAGTCGATTTCGGATGAAGGAAGGCGATGTTGAGGCCTTCAGCTCCTTTACGTGGCGCTTTATCGATGAGACGGCATCCGTTGGATTCAGCTTCAGCGAGCGCATTGGCTACGCCGTCTTCGATGGCGAATGCGATGTGCTGGATTCCTCCGCGACCGCCGTTATTGGCGATGAATTTTGAGATTGCGCTGTCTTCACTGGTACCTTCGAGAAGCTCGATTTTAGTTTGTCCGACTTTGAAGAAAGCTGTGCGCACTTTTTGATCGGCAACCTCTTCGATAGCAAAACATTTAAGACCTAAGATTTTTTCATAGAAAGGAATCGCCTCATCAAGTGACGGAACGGCTATGCCGACATGTTCGATATGGGAAATATCCATACTTGTAAATTATTAAAGTTAAAAATTTGCACTTTTAAGTGTATCGACACAATCCGACACACTCTGCAAAATTAATAAAATATTATTGAAATTAGACCATTTTGCCAATTACATTTTATTATTATATAATCCTGTGAGATTTATCCTGTTTTCGATAAAATCGGTTCTGTTGACAAAAAACGTTTAGTCAGGAGAGTGACGACTCGTTGTTATTGTTAAAATCGAAATCGGATTTTCACATTCTGACTGACAAAAATTGATTATTTTAATGAAATTATGTCACGTTTATGTCAGTCGCCTTGTTGCGGCTATAGGTTGTCTTATAATTAATTAAGCGTTTTGTCAACATTTTTGGCGCATGATTTGTTTTTCTTTTGAATGTCGGGGTCAGGCTTAAGAGCCAGCTCCCGTAATTGTAGTGTAAATTATTAAATAACCAAAATAAAAAGTAAATCATTATGGGAAAGATTATTGGTATTGACTTGGGAACTACCAATTCCTGCGTTTCTGTCCTTGAAGGTAATGACCCCGTTGTTATTCCTAACAGTGAAGGACGTAACACCACTCCATCTATAGTAGCATTTATTGCCGGCGGCGAACGTAAGGTCGGCGATCCGGCTAAACGTCAGGCCATCACCAATCCTGAAGGCACAATATATTCAATTAAGCGTTTCATGGGTGAAAACTACAATGAAGTGGCTGAGGAGATCAAGAGAGTGCCTTATGAAGTAGGTAAGTCTGACAATGGCGGCGTTCGTGTGCTTGTTGACGGACGTGAATATACTCCACAGGAGATTTCGGCAATGATTCTTCAGAAGATGAAGAAGACGGCTGAAGACTACCTCGGACAAAGTGTAGACGAAGCAGTCATCACAGTTCCGGCATATTTCAATGACTCACAGCGTCAGGCAACCAAGGAAGCCGGTGAAATCGCAGGCCTTAAGGTGCGTCGTATTGTGAATGAACCTACTGCTGCCGCTTTGGCTTACGGTCTTGACAAGAGCAATAAAGATCAGAAGATTGCCGTGTTTGACCTTGGCGGCGGTACATTTGATATCTCTATTCTTGAACTTGGCGACGGTGTGTTTGAGGTTAAGTCGACCAACGGCGATACCCACCTTGGCGGTGATGACTTCGACCATGTGATTATCGACTGGCTTGCCGATGATTTCCAGCAGGAGTACAATGTAGATCTTCGCAAGGATTCAATGGCATTGCAGCGTCTTAAAGAGGCTGCCGAAAAAGCTAAGATTGAACTTTCAAGTTCAACTACCACAGAGATTAACTTGCCGTATATCATGCCGGTTGACGGTGTTCCCCGTCACTTGGTTAAAACCCTTACACGCGCTAAGTTTGAGCAGCTTGCCGATAAATTGATTCAGGCTACCGTTAAGCCTTGTGAACAAGCTCTTAAGGATGCCGGAATGACCGCTTCTGACATTGACGAGGTTATTCTTGTCGGCGGCTCAACACGTATACCGGCAATTCAGGAAATTGTTAAGAAATTCTTTGGAAAGACCCCGTCAAAGGGTGTTAACCCGGATGAGGTAGTGGCCGTCGGTGCTGCAATTCAGGGCGGTGTGCTTTCAGGAGATGTGAAGGACGTGCTTCTTCTTGATGTTGTGCCTTTGTCGGTGGGTATTGAGACTCTTGGCGGAGTGATGACAAAACTTATTGAGGCCAACACCACTATCCCTACTCGTAAGAGCGAAGTGTTCTCTACCGCTGTGGACAACCAGCCATCTGTGGAAATCCATGTTCTTCAAGGCGAACGCCCTCTTGCTAAAGATGATAAGACCCTTGGCAAATTCCATCTTGACGGAATCGCTCCCGCTCCTCGTGGAATTCCTCAGATTGAGGTTACATTTGAAATCGACGCCAACGGTA
>CAZYXN010000107.1:6575-9058 GCA_964651105.1 uncultured Muribaculum sp.
AGAGCATTCGTATTGAGGCTTCTTCAGGCTTGACTGATGCTGAAATCAAGAGAATGAAGGATGAGGCTGCAGCCAATGCCGCCGCTGATGAGGCAGAAAAGCAACGTATCGATAAGCTTAACCATGCTGATGCGGTCATCTTCCAGACTAAGAAACAGCTTGAAGAACTTGGTTCTGCAATACCGGCCGATAAAAAGGCAACAATTGAGTCGGCTCTCTCTCGTCTTGAAGAGGCTCACAAGGCACAGAACATCGATGGTATTGATTCAGCTATCAACGATATTCAGAAAGCGTTTGGCGAAGCCCAGCAGGATATTCTGAATGCTCAGCAACAGGCTCAGGCAGGCGCCCAGCAGCAGGCCGGCCCGCAACAAGGTCCCGCAAACAATGGCGGCGATGACCATGTGACTGACGTTGACTTCGAAGAAGTGAAATAAGTCCACCGACCAACGATAACAAAATGGAGTGTAGCTCAGTGAGTTACGCTCCATTTTTTTATTTGCATTTTTCGCACAGAATACTTGTTTTCTATGGATTTTTAGCTTATTTTTGTACCAAGATTGTACCGAAACTTATTTTGACGATGATTTTACTTTATGATATTTAATCGGCGTTAAAGTGATACAACCACAAGAGTATGCCAAAAAGTAAAGCCAAAATAATGCGCCTTTTCCACGAAGTACAGAAAATATCGATACGATTCTTTGACGACCGCGAAGTGCGGGCTGTCTGGGACGAAGAGGGAACCAAATGGTGGTTCTCGGTGCTTGATATAGTCGGGGTGCTCAACGCACAAGATGATTATGTAAAGAATCGCAATTACTGGAAGTACCTGAAAACCAAACTACGCAACGAAGACAATGAAGTGGTTAGTGGTACTAACCAGTTGAAGTTGCTTGCACCGGACGGGAAACGCCGTTTAACAGATGTACTTGATAATGCCGGTGTCATAGCTTTGGCAAAGAATTTTCCTAACAATAAGGCTTCCAGATTCATTGAATGGTTCACCAATAGCGACGAGAGCATTGATGGCAAGAGCCGGTCAAAGGCATACGCTTTGTTTGAGAGCAGCCTTATCGACAGTATCGAGGTCGGCACGGTGAAAGGATTGCAGCAGATTCATGCTTACCTTTTCGGAGGTCTTTATGATTTCGCCGGACAGATCAGAACTGTCAATATTGCCAAGTCAGGTTTCCAGTTTGCTATGGCTCAATATCTGGGTCAAACCTTGGCTGATGTTGAACGTATGTCGGAGGATTCGTTTGACAATATTATTGATAAGTATGTTGAAATGAATGTCGCCCATCCGTTCAGAGAAGGCAACGGTCGCGCCACCCGCATCTGGCTCGATCTCATGTTGAAGAAAAATCTGCAACAGTGCATTGACTGGAGTCACGTTGACAAACGTAAATACCTCGAAGCCATGACGCGTAGCGTTGCCGACCCGACTTCCATGAAAAATTTGCTTCGCTCTGCGCTTACTGACAAGATAAACGACCGCGACACCTTTATGAAAGGTATCGACTATTCATATTATTACGAACAGGAAGACTGATTGTATATCACAAATAGTAAGGTCGATTCAGACTTTTTTCATAACTTTAGCGGTGAATAAGAAATGATTATACTATGTCGGAAGAGCAGATGAATAGTTATCGACTGACGTCGATGGAAGAGCCGGGCGACGAGCGCATGGCTCAGATTATGCGTGAGGTTGCTGAGGATGCACGCGAAAGCACCCGACGGGCTGCCGAGCGAGTGGCAGCCGGGATTGAAGCGGCTACACAAGCGGCTCAAGAAAAATGGGGCGATGCTATAAATAAGATAAAGAATGGCAGCAAGTAATCATCGTCCTGTTCTTATTGTGATTGCCGGGCCCAACGGGTCGGGAAAGACTTCTGTGACTTCAAAGATTCTGCATCATGAGTGGCTGGAGGATTCGGAGTATATCAACCCGGATAATGTCGCCCGTGATGTGTTTGGCGATTGGAACAATCAGGAATCTGTTCTGAAAGCCGCCAACTATTGCAATGAATGGCGTGAACGCTGTCTTGCCGAACGCAAGAGCCATATCTTTGAAACCGTGATGTCAGCTGCCGATAAGGTGGATTACATTCTCAGAGCGAAAGAAGCCGGATTCTTTATCCGTCTGTTTTTCGTTTCCACTGAATCTCCGACAATCAATGCAAAGCGCGTCGCTCAACGAGTGTTGGATGGCGGACACGATGTGCCAATCCCTAAAATCATATCCCGATACGACAAGTCCATTGCCAACTGCAAAATTCTATCCGCGATAGTTGACAGGCTCTATGTCTATGACAACTCTATCGAGAACGCCGAAGCGCGTCTTCTGTTCCGACTGAGCGACGGCCAGCTTGTGAAACGCTATGTCGAAGAGCTTCCCGACTGGGCTTCAACTATTTTTCCGGAAGGGAAAGCTACAAAATAACAAAAATGAAAGATTTAGTATCTGAAATACGCTC